>CALFYU010000036.1 GCA_937952455.1 uncultured Planctomycetaceae bacterium | reverse complement strand
AATCGGCGGAGACTCGGAGCACGGAGGAGCCTTCGAAGCGCCGGTGATATCGTCGCGTCTGCGCGCGTGACGGCATCGGCGAAGTTCGCACAGCGGGTCCACGACTGGTTCTTCGAGCCGGTTGTTGGTACCGAATTGCTGTTCTAATTCCGTAAGGCTTTAGAGCGGCGACTTGACATTCGACGCACAATCGCCCCGTCCGCGCATCATTGCGCTGGCGGGGCGATTTCTGATTTGGCGGCATTCAACATTCAATCTGGCTGTGCGACAAACGCCGGGCGGGCAGCGGTGATCGCAAACACGATCAGCATCTGCCCTCCGCCGTAAGGGATCCACACCGCTTCGCGGGAGTACGGAAACGAACCGTGGAACATTCCCCAGGCTAAGATCAAGTCGCTGAGCAAGACTAACGCACCGCCACCGGCCAGCATCGTCAACCACAGGTCCTGCAGGGCCAGCGATAAGCCCACGCCGGCCGTGCAGGCCAGCAACAAGGTATAAACGAGGGCCGGCCAGCGCAGAATCTGCAGCCGCTCGACTTCGGTGGGGTAGACGATCAAAGACCACGCGATGAGTCCGATGAGCAGCCAAAGCACAATTGCCCCCCACTTCACCGGCAGGGAACGAAGCCCGGCCCGTCTGTGTGCCAGAAGGCAGGCGGCGATATAGGCCACATGTCCCAGGCCGAAAGCGGCGATTCCCCCCAAAGCCGGATTCGGCAGCCTGATCATCGTCTGCAGCCGGCCCGCCATAAAGAAATCTCCGACCGCCCCCAGCGTCATGCCCAGGGCAATCAACAGCAGATACCCGGACGCAGCCGTCCCCCGGCCCGAGGCATAAAACAGCCAACCGGCCACAACCAACACAACGGAGGATCCCAGCCGCCCGTATTCGCTCCAACTGCCCGGGTTGTCAATCGGCAAATTGCCGGCGATCAACCCTCCCCCCAACAGCGCCGCCCAGACCAGCCAGACAACGAGCGATGCCCCGCCAAGAGGAGGAGCGGCCCCCACGGTTGCCGTACTCGGATTGTTGGATACCACGGGAACTCTCTGCCAAAGGAATATCGAAATGATAACGAGTGCCGAAGGTGAGCGGAAAATGCTCTAGTCGTCGTTATACCCTGAAAATTGTCGACGGAACAACTGCGCATCGGGTGCAGCACAACTCTAAGAAACCTCACGCTACGGCGCGACGTCCGCAACGGGAAGTGGTTGACAGCTAGGGCACTTTCTCTGCGACATTACACGAGTTTTTTCGTAAGTGTCTCGATGCCGATTCGACGTTGAATGCGAGCTCGTTCGCGACGCGTTCAGCGGGGGCTTGACGTGGCTGGGACTGGGCACCGCCGTTATCACTGCCGTATAATTGGTGGAAATTCTCTCTCAACCCACGAGCACGTTATGGCGGACTCTACACAACGCAGAACCCCACTCGGCCGGCGGCGGCGGTGGGCATTTCGCGTCGCTGCCGTGTTGCTGGGGCTCTCGCCGTTTCTCCTTTTCGAGATCGGTTGCATCGTCTTTGATTGGGGCCGGGAAACCGACTTTGATGATCCGTTCGGCACGTTTCACAGCCCAAGTCCATTGTTCGTCACCGACAGCGAGGGCCAAGAATATGCGATTGCCCCGGCGCGGCTAAAGTACTTTGCCCCGGACAAATTTCCGGCGAAAAAATCGCCGAATACGTTTCGCATCTTCTGCCTGGGCGGCTCAACGGCTCAGGGGCGTCCCTTTTCAACCCCGACCGCCTTTTCGACGTGGCTGCGGCTGAGCCTGACGGCGGCGGATGATCGCCGGAATTGGGAAGTGGTCAATTGCGGCGGAGTGTCGTATGCCAGTTACCGGCTTGTGCCGATTCTCAAGGAATGCCTCACGCACCAGCCCGACCTGATTATCCTCTGCACGGGACACAACGAATTTCTGGAGGAACGAACCTACGCGCCGGTCAAACATGCATCGCCGGTGGTGGCAATGCTGATCCGCGTATTCTCGCAGCTGCGTTCGTTTGTCCTGTTGCGGCACACGGTGGACGAATGGTTGTCTCCCCAGGCCGACAATTCGAGCGACAAACAGCCGCAATTCAAGTCCGAGGTGGATGCGCTGTTGGATTATCGAAACGGCATCGACGCCTATCACCGCGATGAAGATTGGCGGGCGGGCGTCATCGCACATTACGCCCACAACGTCCGGCAGATGCTCACGCTGGCCGAAGCAGCCGATATCCCAGTGATTCTTATCACGCCGCCGTCCAACCTGGCTGACTCACCCCCCTTTAAATCGCAACACCGCGGTGATTTGACTGATGCGGAGTTGACGCGCTGGAACGAACTGATTGAACAGGCCCGCTCCCACTTTCGGGATGATCTCGACTTGGCCGTATCGCTCCTCAAACAGGCGCTCGAGATCGACGATCAATTTGCAGCAACGCACTACGAACTGGGCAAATGTCTGGTCGCTCAGGGGCGGTACGACGAGGCGCGGGCGGCGTTTGTCCGCGCGCGCGACGAAGACATCTGCCCGCTGAGAATGCTCTCGGAGCAGGAGCAAGCACTCGTCGAGATCGCGGCCGAGACCGCAACGCCGTGGATCGACGCACACGCTCTATTGGAACGGCAAACCAAGACCGGCATTCTGGGCGGCGGCCATCTTGTCGATCATATTCACCCCGATTTCGACGGCCATCAGGAGATCGCCGATGCGCTCCTGACGGAAATGATCGAGCAGGGGTTTCTGACACCATCGGCCGACTGGAAGCCAAAGCGGGACGCCGCCTATGAAGAGCATCTCGGCTCGCTCGACGACCTCTACCACCTCCGCGGCAACCGTACCCTCGGCAATCTCCGAGCCTGGTCCCAAGGCCGCGCCGACGGCCCGGACATCACGACACGAAAGGGCTCCGACGACTGAAGGCCAATCGCACCGCTGGTCGAAACACGATCGCCACCCATCAGCAAACTCACCCGGAGGGACTCGAACCCACGATCGCAAGTCATCGCCCAGCTTGTCGCGCACGTAACTCCACACCCGCTCATCGTGCTGCTGAAACGCTTGCTTCGATGCATG
>CALFYU010000035.1 GCA_937952455.1 uncultured Planctomycetaceae bacterium | reverse complement strand
CCCATCTTCCAGGACGCGGAGCAGTTTGATCTGCGTCGACATGGGCATTTCACCCACCTCATCGAGAAACAGCGTGCCGCCGTTGGCGTATTCAAACTGTCCGATCCGCCGCCGCTCTGCCCCGGTAAAGGAGCCTTTTTCGTGGCCGAACAATTCGCTTTCCAGGATACCCTCGGAAAGGGCCGAGATATTCAGCGGCACGAACGGCTTGCTTTTGCGGAGGCTGTTTTGATGGATGGCCTTGGCCACCAATTCCTTGCCGGTTCCGTTCTCGCCGAGGACCAGTACCGAGCTGTCGGTGGGGGCGAGTTGTTGCAGTTGCGTGATGATCTGCCGTATCTGCGGCGTGTTTCCCCCGACACCGTCGAAACCGAATTTTTCGTCCAACTGCCGTTTGAGTGGGGTGTTGTACCGGGCAAGTTTCAGTCGGGACGAAGCCTTTTCCACAGCCGCCCGCAATTCGGAGATGTCCAGCGGCTTGGTGAGATAGGTATAGGCTCCGTGCTGCATCGCCGTGACGGCGGAGTTGATCGAACCGTGCCCGGTTAGCAGAATCACTTCAGCGTCGGGGAGTTCCTCTTTGGCCTTGGCCAAAATTGCCAGGCCGTCCATGTCGTCCATCTTGAGGTCGGTCACCACGACGTCGAACGTGTCACTCTCGATCAGGGCGGCCCCTCGCACGCCGGACGAAGCCACGGTGCAGTCGTAATCGACGCGCTCCAAGCTCTCGGCGACCGCCTGCGCGTGCGGCTCGTCGTCGTCGATAATCAGCACACGAATTTGAATCGCCGACAAATCGACGGAATTGTCAGGGGAGTCCGGCATGGACCAACGTCTTTTTTCTGGGGAGTATGCCGCGGATTCTGTCGTTGCTGTTGACGCGTCGGTGTTACCGAAGAACGTAGAGTCGTACGGAATCGAATCGGGTGCCACTGGCGGCTCGTCCGCCAGTGCGCATGTCGTTCGACGTACCTGCACTTGGAAACACCAGTTTGACACGGCACTGGCGGGCAAGCCGCCAGTGGCACCCCGTTGTTCGGACAACCAACTCAACAAGGTAGCATTGAAGCTCTAAGGTTAGACAGTGGAGCAAAAATGATCAATCCGCAGCCGGCAACGCGATCGTAAAGCGTGTGCCGCGTCCCGGCTCGCTGTCCACCGCAATGCGACCGCCGTGAGCGTGGATGATCTTCCGTGCGGTGGGCAAACCCAGCCCGCTGCCGCCCGGTTTGGTGGAGAAAAAGACTTCAAACATCTTCGCCACGGTCGCGCCCGACATGCCGATGCCGTTGTCGATCAGGTCCAGCATGACTTCCCCGTCGCGGGCATAAGTCTGCAACTCCAATAGCCCGCCGTCGGGCATCGCCTGCTGCGCGTTGAGTGCAAAATTCATCAGCACCTGCCGAAACAGCGCGCGGTCCAGGCGGACGTGGGGGATATTGCTTTGAAAGTGCGGGCTGATCTCCATATTCTGTTCAGCTGCTTCGGCCTTGTAGACATCGATGACTTCGCCGACGACCTCGTTCAAGTCGGTCTCGGCCAATTCGATTTCGCCGACACGGGCAAAACTGAGGAAGTCCTCCAAAATGGACTGCAGGTGCTGGCACTCCCGCCGCACCGTCTCCACCTTGCGCGACATGCGATGCGCGTTGGAGGCTTCACAGTCGGCGATATCCTCCTGCAACAGCTCCAGGCTCAGTAGAATCGTGGAGAGCGGGTTCTTGATCTCATGGGCCAACGCGCCGGCCAGCGCAGCGATCTCCGCGTACTGCTCCTGCAATCGTTCTCGCTCGGACTTATTCAGTGCATCCGTCGACATCGCAACATCCCAGTCTCTGCCGCAAGCAGCAAAGGAAACGAGGCTGCGATGTGACTCGCAGCCTCGTGCTTCAATTCAAGTCTCCGTCACGGTGCGGACTTACGATTCGTCAGACCCGGCCGATTCGTCCGACTGGCCCATTTCGACCATGGCGGCTTTGCGGGACAATTTGACGCGGTTTTGATCATCGACCGCGATGACCTTGACGTGCATCTTGTCCCCTTCCTTACAGACGTCTGCGACCGACTTGACGTAGCCGTCGGAAAGCTCGCTGATATGGCACAGCCCATCCTTGCCCGGGGCGATTTCGACAAAGGCGCCAAAATCCTTGACGGAACTGACCGTGCCGAAATAGATTTTGCCGACCTTGATCTCCTCGGTGAGGGCCTCGATCCGCGCTAAGGCGTCTTCGACGTTCGCTCCACCAGCGCCGGCGATCGTCACTGTGCCGTCTTCGGCAACGTCCAGCGTGGTGCCGGTTTCTTCCTGAATTTGACGGATTGTCTTGCCCCCCGGTCCGATCAGCAGTCCGATCTTGGACGGATCGATCGTGGTCTGCAGCAATTGCGGCGCGTAGCTGGAGATCGATTCCCGCGGCCGGCGAATTGCGTTGAGGATCGATCGCAGCAAGTCCAGCCGCGCAACCTTGGCCTGTGCCAATGTCTCTCGGATGATTTGTTCGCTGATGCCGTCTATCTTTAAGTCGAGTTGAATGCCGGTGATTCCTTTTTGGGTGCCGGCGATCTTAAAGTCCATGTCACCGAAGTGGTCTTCGTTTCCGATGATGTCGGTCAGCAGGACGTATTGATCTCCCTCTTTGACCAAACCGATCGAAATCCCGGCCACCGGCTGGCTGATCGGCACGCCGGCGTCCATCAGACCCAGCGTGGCCGCACAGACCGTGGCCATCGAACTGCTGCCGTTGGATTCGGTGATGTCGGAAATCACCCGCAACGTATAGGGGAATTTGTCCGAGGTGGGGAGCACCGGTTTGACCGAGCGCTCGGCCAGCGCCCCGTGACCGATTTCCCGCCGTCCCGGTCCGCGAATCGGTCGGCATTCCCCCACCGAATAGGACGGAAAGTTGTAATCGAGCATGAACCGCTTGCCGTAGTCGTCGAACAGGCCGTCGACGCGCTGTTCGTCACGGGTCGTCCCCAAGGTCACAGTCGTTATCGATTGAGTTTCGCCGCGGGTAAATAGCGCTGAACCATGCACGCGGGGCAATACCTGCACCGCACAGGAGACGGGCCGCAAGTCGGTCAATCCGCGGCCGTCCAGACGTTTGCCGGCGAGAGTCATTTCGCGGATGGCCCGCGCTTCGACGTCGTGGAACGCTCGCTTGAGATCGTCGACAGTCGCACCGTCGGCGGTGGCTTCGGTGCCCTCAGGGAAGAATTGCGCGATCAACTCGTCCCGCACGGCTGTCGTTGCCTCGGCTTGCGCTTGCTTGCCGGAGACCTCTTTCGCTTGACGGATCTTGTCGAGGGCTTGCTCAGTCACGATCGCGTCAAAGGGATTGACCGGCGGTGCTTCAAACGGCACCTTTTGGGGCGAGACCTTCTCGACCAGTTCCTCCTGAAGTTCGCACAAGGCTTGGATGTTCTTGTGTGCGAAAATGATCGCCTCGGACATGCGATCTTCGTCCATTTGCGCGGCGAACCCTTCAATCATCAGCACCGACTCTTTCGAGCCCGAGACGATTAGGTCCAGGTCGCTCTGATCCAGTTGCTCTTGCGTGGGCAACAGCGCAAATTCGCCGTCGACGTGCGCGACCCGCACCGCTGCAATCGGACCTTGGAAGGGCACCGGGGCGATGCACAAGGCGGCGCTGGCGCCCAGCATGGCGAGCACGTCGGGATCGTTTTCATGGTCAAAGGACAACACATTGGCCATGATCTGAACTTCGTCGTAGTACCCCTTGGGAAACAGGGGGCGAATCGGCCGGTCCATTAGCCGGCTCGTGAGAATCTCACGCGTCGTGGGGCGCCCTTCTCGTTTGAGAAATCCGCCGGGAAATTTTCCGGCCGCCGCCATCCGCTCGCGGTAATCACACGTCAGCGGAAAAAAATCGATCCCCGGGCGGGGCGGACCGGATTGGGCCGCCACCAGCACGACCGTCTCGCCATACTGCACCAGCACGCAACCATCCGCCTGCTTGGCGATCTCCCCGGTTGTGAGACTGAGTTTTCTTCCTCCAATTTCGCGTTCAACAACAACTTTCACTGCATTCACCTAACCCGGCCCAGCCGGTACCAAACGACACAAATTTTCCTCGATACAAACGCCCTCGGTGCACTGTACCAGGAAGCCAACACAATTCCTCTTCGCCAACATCAAACGCGGCACGCGGCCGGCAAATCTTGGGATCGATGTATTCCGCGAATCGTTGTCAAACGCCGTGACGCCGGCGCGACCAAAACGAGCGCAATCCGGTTCGAGCAACCGGAACTGGCCTTCTCAATAGCATCGCCGTCGGAGCACAAATCCGCGCGGCCCAAACCGCCACGGGAGCTCCGGTCGGACCGTTTATTTCCGAATCGACAGTTTTCCAATGATGTCGACGTATTTCTCTTGGTTCTTCCGTTTGAGGTAGTCCAAAAGCCCGCGTCGACGGCTGACCAACATCAACAGACCGCGGCGGCTGGCGTGGTCCTTGGGATGCACCTGCAGATGCGTGGTCAACTCATTGATCCGTTCGGTCAAGACGGCGATTTGCACCTCCGGCGAACCGGTGTCGCTGTCCGAACGGGCGTATTCCTTGATTAACTCCGACTTGCGATCCTTGGTAATCGACATGCAAAATTCCTGATTTTCCCGCGACAAAACGGTGAAGTCGGGAGCCCAAGTCGCGGGGTCAGGCCGCCCGTTTCCAACATTTGGAAGTGACGATCGTCGCCCGAAGTATTTCGCGAGCGAAGATTTGCCTTAACTCTATCAATGCTGGGGGAATATGCAACGCTAAATCGATCTCAGCCAGCACTTGCGATTTAACTTCCCCAGGATACCCGCCCGGCGGATGTTCACACTGCAGAATGAAGAATTTCTGATGCGGGGCGCTCACTCGTTTCGCGAGTTAACTTGCTGATACAACACAACTTACGTGTCTCTCCTGTTGTTGGCCGCCCGGAAGTGAGTCGGGGCGGCGTCGCTTGAGCAAAATCGGCTGTTGAGCATAACCGGCGAAGCTCCAGCAAACTCGCTAGCTTCACTGGCCGGTACATCCCGGAGAACGCTATTGAGGTTTCGGGCGAACGGGGCCTGTTGACCCTCGACCGCTCCAGTCCCGGTGGCAGCGACACCGATACGATTAGTGTTATCCAGACGACACCTACGATCGATACGCCTCCATCTGCGGGCATTCATCCGTCTTGAACGCGGACGAATTCGTCGTCGCGAGCAGCCCTGGAAATGAGTTCCAGCGGCGGCTGACCAGCCAACGCGAACTGTGCGGCCGGCGGAGCAGCATTCTTGAATAAATAGATACGACCGGCAGGAGACTTCCATGACGGAACGAGACGATTGCCAGAAACACCTCGCGGAAATCCAAGCCCTGCGCGAAGAACTGATGCAGGCTCAAAAGATGAGCTCAGTCGGCGCTCTGGCGTCCTCGGTGACGCACGAGTTTAACAACATTCTCACAACCGTGATCAACTATGCCAAAATGGGTCTGCGGCACAAAAACGAAGAGACCCGTGACAAGGCGTTCAGCAAAATTCTGGCCGCCGGACAACGCGCCAGCAAGATCACGACCGGCATGCTCGCCTATGCCCGTAACGGCTCCGACCGCCGCGAAGTAATGAATCTCGTCGAACTGGTCGAGGATGTGTTGGTCTTGGTGGAAAAGGATTTGCAAATCCACCGCGTCCGCCTGCAGACCCACGTGGAAGGTGAACCACTCGCCGAGGTCAACGCCAGCCAAATCCAACAAGTGCTGCTGAACATGATCATCAATGCCCGCCAGGCCATGGACGGGGGCGGGCGGCTCGACATCGGCATCCGGGCCAATCCGGACTCGAAGTGTGCCGAGATCTCGATCCGCGACTCCGGCGCGGGGATTCCCGGCGACCAATTGCGGAAAATCTTCGACCAGTTTTACACCACGAAAACCGCGGACGCCCAGGGACAGGGGGGAACCGGTTTGGGTTTGGCGCTGGCTCGTGACGTCATCGAGGCGCACCACGGACGGCTGCGCGTCGATTCGGCCGTCGGCAAAGGAACCACGTTTACGCTCAAATTCCCCTTGGCGCAGGCGCGTGTGGCGAATAAACCGACCAATATCATCCGCAGCTCCACCGCCGCCACGCAGCCGTAACCGGCCATGAAAATTGGCTCCCTGACCTGAGCCGACGAATTGGCGCCGCTGTGCTGCCGGTTTCCCGTCACCATCTGTGCCGATCGGCTCAAGCCGGACATGTACGACCGATCCCATCTGATCGACGATCTGCGGCGCCCCTCGGCGTACGACCACCCCGTGGACACAGTGGAGTTGGTGGAGACGCACATCTCGTGGGTTCTGCTCGCGGGCGAGCACGCCTACAAACTCAAAAAACCGGTCGACCTGGGCTTCGTCGATTTCTCGACCTTGGAAAAACGGCTCAACTGTTGCCGCGAGGAAATGCGGCTCAACGGTCGCTTGGCACCGGAACTTTATCTGGGCATTGTCCCGGTGGCACTCGACGAGGAGTCGCGTGCACGGCTGTGCGGTTCCGGGGCGGCCATCGAATATGCCGTCAAAATGGCGCGGTTTCCGCAAGAAGCGCTGTTCGACAAGATGCTCCAGCGGGGTGAATTGCTGCCCCGGCACATTGATGAACTGGCGGTCGAAGTGGCCGACTTTCACGGCCGGACCGATGTCGCATCCCCCTCGTCCGATTTCGGCGGTCCGGACGCCGTTTGGCAGCCGGTGGCCGAGAACTTCCGGCACATTCCCGATTCACGGAGTTTCCCGCAACGTGCCGGACAAGTCACGGAGCTTCGCGCGGCAGCCGAGCGCGGCTTTTTTCGCCGCGGGGCGCGGTTTCGCCGCCGCAAAGCAGCCGGCATGATTCGCGAATGCCACGGCGATTTGCATTTGGGCAATATGCTCGTCGGGCAAGACCGCGTCTTGCTTTTCGATTGCATCGAATTCAACGCCGGGTTGCGGTGGATCGACGTGATGAGCGAAATCGCGTTTACGGTAATGGATCTCGAAGACCGCGGCCGCCGCGACTACGCCTACCGTTTTCTGAACGCCTACCTGCAGGAGACGGGGGACTATGACGGCCTCGATGTCTTGCGGTACTATCTCGTCTACCGCGCCACGGTCCGCGCCAAGGTCGCCGGCATTCGGCTCTCGCAAGAATCCGATTCTCAGGCCCGAGCGGCCGATGATGAACTGCTGCAAAGTTACGTCGACCTGGCGGAAAAATACCTGCAGACTCCGCCGCCGCTGATCATCATTACGCACGGCGTTTCGGGAACCGGCAAAAGCACGGTGACGCAGGAATTGCTGGAGAAGCTGCCGGCAGTGCGACTGCGTTCCGACGTCGAACGCAAACGAAAATTCGGCGACGACGTGGATGAGAGCGAGCGGTACTCCGCCGAGGCGACCGATTGGACATATCGGCAGTTACAGGCCGGTGTGCGTTCTGCGATTCACGGCGGGTTCACGGCGATTGCCGACGCTACGTTTTTGAATCGTGCAGAGCGCGACCAGTTTCGCGACTTGTCGCGTGAGTTGGGCGCCGCGTTGGTCCTGCTGGACGTGACCGCACCGGAAGATGTGTTGTGCGAGCGCGTTCGCGACCGCGCCGCCGCCGGTGAGGATGCCTCGGAGGCCGGCTTGGCTGTGCTGGAACGGCAACTGCGCGCGCGGCAGCCACTCGAGGACGACGAAGCTGCGGACGTCATCGACGTCGACACGGGCTCTCCGGTCGATTATGACCAGCT
>CALFYU010000034.1 GCA_937952455.1 uncultured Planctomycetaceae bacterium | reverse complement strand
CCGCGTTGAATATGGAATCGGCCTGCCGCCCAATCTGACCTGCTGGACGGAGGTCCTGCAGCAACAGGGTTATACCAACGGCCTGATCGGGAAATGGCACCTCGGCGTTCCCGACCGCTTTCATCCGACTCGCACCGGGTTCGATTATTTCATGGGGTTCCGCACCGGCGGAACCAAAGTCAAGGGAGCGGTGCTAGAGAAGGACGGGCAGGAGGAAACCTTTCCCGGATTCACCACCGATGTGCTGACCGATCATGCCATCGAATTTATCAAGCAAAATCATGCGGGGCCATTTGTCTGTTGTGTGCATTACCGCGCTCCGCACGCGCCGTGGCTGCCACAACCGGATGAGGATTGGAATCCTTTCAAAAACCTCGACCCGACGTTGCCGCACCCCGACTATCCCAAATTGGACGTCAAAAAGGTGAAGCAAAAGACGCGGGAGTACCTCGGCAGCGTGCATGGCGTGGATCGCAACGTGGGACGCATCATGCAAACGCTCGACGACCTACAACTGACCGACAAGACGATCGTCATTTTCACCAGCGACCATGGCTACAATATGGGGCACAACGGCATTTGGCACAAAGGGAACGGCCATTGGATCCTCACCGAACTTCCCGAAGGAACGCCGAATGTCCCCCCGCTGCAGCGGCCAAATATGTACGACAACTCGATTCGCGTTCCCACCGCGATTCGCTGGCCGGGCGTGATTCCGCCGGGTACGGTCGTGGAAGAGACGGTTTCCAATCTGGATTGGTACCCCACGCTGCTGGAAATGGCGAACGCACCCCGGCCGGCCGACACGGTGCTCCGGGGGAATAGCATCGTGCCGGTACTCAAGGGCGAATCTGCCGATTGGGACAACGACTTCTATGCCGAATACAGCACCCGACACCAGTCCCGCACGCACATGCGGATGTATCGCACGCCGCAATGGAAACTGGTCCGAGATTTTCTCAATCCCGAACGCGACGAACTGTACAACCTGGAAAGCGATCCGGCGGAGACGACGAATTTGATCCACGAGGACTCACCGGAAATCAAACAGGTCATCGAATCGCTGCACGCCAAAATCGTCGACAACATGCGCGAAATCAACGACCCCGTCTTATCGATGGCAAGGTAGGGTGCGTCGCGACGCGCCTTTCGATGTTGGACCGCGGATGATCCCCACGTCATGCAGTATGTACCGGCGAAAACCCTCAACCCCGGCCCTCTCCCAGAGCAACGAATTGCATTTAGCTCATTGCTAACCATTGACTGGGTGGCACGGGGTTCGAGCATTACGGCCGTCGGCGTCCCGGCTTTTGTGCCGCGGCCGCTTGTGTGATCTTTTCTCCGATCATCGTGATCTTGTGGTCGCGGAGCCGCTTCTCGTTCAACCAGTACGGACTGGTGATCTCCTTAAACGCATAGATCGCCGCTTGAATGCCCTCGGCCCAGGCGACGGTGATCAGTTTGATGTCGCCATGCACGTCGCCAACCGCGAAGATGCCGCGGCGGCTCGTTTCAAAATATGCGTCGATGGCAATACTTCCGTCATCGTTGAGGCGCACATCCAACCTTTCAAACGTGTCTTTGGCCGAAAGAAATCCGATCTGCACAATCGCGCCGTCGCACAGTAGCGGTTCTCCCTGAGAGAGCGTCAGCGCGAGGCGATCCCCCGCAAATTCGGCAGCGGTGACCTCGGTAGACGTGTGTACGATCCCGCCTGACTCTCGGATTCGCTGCAGCGAATCGTCCTTGCCGACCGGCGTCTCCTCACGGACGATCACCTCCACCAGTCCCCCTCGCTGAAGCACCATCACCGCCGCATCGAGCGCCGAATCCCCGCCGCCGATCACGGCGATTCGTTGATTTTCATAGTCGCCGATCTTGGGGATCTTGTAATAGACTTTGTTCGACTGCAGGGCGTCGAGCACTGGATGCTTGCGGGGAAAATGCAGCAATCCGCAGGCGATGATTACCTTGCGGCACAGATAACTCCCCTGATTAGTGATCACCTCTTTGAGTTGGTCTTCGTTCTCGATCTGGTCGGTTTCTTCGATCGCCGTCAATTCCTCCTGAAAACGAAACTGGACCAGCGCGTCGACCGCCTGCCGGTAGGTGCGATCCGACAACTCCTCGCCGGTAACACCGTCGGGGAAACCGGGGATATCCACAATCCGTTTGTCGGCATACAGAAACTGCGGCTGTCCCCCCGGGCGGTCTTTGGCCTCGATGACCAACGTCGTCAGCCCGCGGTGGGCTGTGGTGAGGCTCGCTGCCAATCCGGCCGGACCAGCGCCGATGATGACCACGTCCCAATAGGTCAAACTGTCAAAGTCCAGCCCCGCGTCCAGTTCCGTGACTTTAAAATCGGCCATATTCCACCCCAGAAGCTTCAGGTCGATTCGCGTGCCGCGACGATTTCAGCACGTCTCCCGGAAGCTTAACGCGCCAGCCGTCGTTGATCCAGCGGGCGCGGGGCGAACTGGCTGCGTCGGGAACTAGTCCTCGAGGCGTTTGAACTCGTCCACCGTTTCAGACGTCCATTGGACGGCGTCGAGGTAAGCCTGCCTCAGCAGTTGCGGATCTATGCCGCACGCATTGACCGCGTCCCAGTCGGCGTTCTCATAGTCTATGACGCATTGCAGCGCCCAGAATAACGGTCCGCTGCCTTTTAGTAGCGCCGAAGTGATCGGGTCGGCCAACGGGACCAGTTCCAAAACCTTTTGCATCGGACAGTCGGCAAACGCGTCCAGCAAAGAAAACAACCCCAAGGTAAAGTATTGATCGGGGTCCTCGCAGCCGAGTTGCGTCGCCAGCAGTTCGCACATTTTGGCGCGGACATTGGCCATGACCACCAATTCGGGCGTCTTATCCTTAAGCATCCCGAACGCCAACAAACCGACCCAGACCCGCAGCCTCCGCAATCCGACCAAAGCCGCCGCCTGTCGGATGGATGCGATCTGATTCCGCAACCCGCAGCTGCTGGAGTTAATATACAGCAGCAGCTTGTAGCACAGACCCGGATCGCGTTTGATGAGGTTTTCCAATTCATCGATCCGCACGTGGGGATCGTGCAGCTTCGCGACGAGCCGCATGGTCGTTAGCCGGTCGGCCGGAACGACGATCCCTTCGATAATCCGCGGCCGCGATGCGAAATAGCCTTGAAAGTACTTGAATCCCAGCTGCTTCAAGTAGGTGAATTCATTGTGCGTTTCGACCTTTTCCGCCAACAGTTCCACGCCGAATCCTTGCAGGATGCGCGCGTGCTCTTCGATCTGAGACTCGGTCAACTGCCGGACGTCCACCTTGACGATTTCGGCGATTCGCACCAGTTCGTCGAACTGCGTATCGTAAACAAAGTCATCCAGAGCGATGCGATAGCCCGCACTTGCAAGTTTCGTCAATTCGGCAGCGAGTTCGGCCGACGGAGTCGCGTCTTCCAGCAGCTCTAAGACGACCCGCTCTTTGGGCAGCGCTTGGCAAAGTCCGTTCAGCACGAACGACTCGCTGACGTTGACGAATGCGGGACGCGATCCCGCGATTCGCTCGATGCCGATCTCAATGAACGAATTGAGCAGCAATTGTCCCGTGGCCGCTTCACCATCGGCAAACAGCGCTCGGTTCTTGCGACTGTCGCGATAGAGCAACTCATACGCGGCAACGTTCATGCGGCCGTCGTAAATCGCCTGCCGGCCGACGTAGACGGCCGTCGCCGTCTGCGGAAGTGTTTCATCACATGGCACGAATTGCATCAGGGTGACCCACCGTGGTTATGAGAGGAACGTCCGCAACGTGTCTTGGATTTTTGAAATCTTTTCCAGTGGCTGTTCACTGACGCTGCAAACGCGGTTCCGTCCCGACTCTTTAGCCCGATATAATTCCTCATCGGCCGCCTTGAGCAACGTATCCTCGTCCCGCATTTGGCTGTTGCGCGTCGCCACTCCCACGCTGACCGTAATCGCATGCTCAAATTGCTCGAACTGCCCCAACGTCCCGCTTTCGATCTTGCTCCGCAGGCGTTCCGCTCCGTTAGTCGCCGCCTGCAAATCGCTGCCGGGGCAAACCACGACAAACTCTTCGCCGCCGTGCCGGCAAACCACGTCGCTGTCGCGCGTTACGCTCTGTAGAATCGAAGCCACCTTTTTCAGCACCAAGTCGCCCACGTCGTGCCCGTAGGTGTCGTTGATGCTCTTGAAGCGGTCGATATCCAGCACCATGCAGGACAGCTCACCCCCGTTTCGCGAGATCAAAGCCCATTCCTGTTTCAGTCGCTTAATCAAATATCGACGGTTGGGCAGCGTCGTCAAAGCGTCGGTAAAGGCCGCTTGCTCCAGCTTGCGGTTGACCACGGCCAACTCCGCAGTCATCTGGCGGATGTTCTCGCGTTCCAATTCCACTTCGCGCTGCAATTCAATCATCCGCACCGCGGCCCGAATCCGCGCTTGCAACGGACGGGCACGCAACGGTTTGACCAAATAGTCGTCCGCACCCGCCTCAAAGGCCTCTACCAGCCGCTCCTCCTCGCCGTTGCTGGTCATGATGATCAGATACAACTGCCGGCCAAATTTGGTCTGCCGCAACGATCGGCACAACTCGAACCCGTTCATCTCCGGCATCATCCAATCGGTGATCACGACGTCCGGATTCGTTTCCAGCGCCGTCCGCAACGCCGCGCGGCCGTCGGCTGTCCCGATGACGCTGTGACCTGCCGCCTGAACCAGCTTGGTAATCAACGTCAGTTGCAGCGGGTCGTCCTCGGCAACCAATACTCGCAATGACGTCGTCTGCGGCTTGCTCGCCGCGGCCGTCGCTGACTGATCTTGCGGTTTCTCCGTCGATTCCTGCTCGCGGGACATTTCCAGCAGGTCGTTGAACTTTGGAACCTCCCGCGTATTGACGTTGAGGATCTCGCCCCAAATCCGCCATTGGTCCGCCACTTCGTCGCAGAGTTCTGCCAGTCCGGACGATTCCAGCCCGATCTGCTCATAACAGTCCGTCAGCTTCTGAATCGGTTCGCCCCGCTGATTCTCATCCGCCATGCACAATCGCGCGATTTGATTGGCGGTTCGCAGGATGAGCGTAAAGCCCCCGACTGC
>CALFYU010000033.1 GCA_937952455.1 uncultured Planctomycetaceae bacterium | reverse complement strand
ACCAGAAAATAAACCGGCAGGGCGAAGGTCACCGGCAGACCGATCAGGTGCAGCAACTGGTTGGCGGGATGTTGATGCCTTTCGAGATAATTCTTCAGAAATTTCACGATCGGCTCACTCGATAGGGGCAAGAAACTCGGCGGCTACGGGGATTTCCCACTCGCGGCGATTGCTCCCTATTAAAACGGGGCACAACGGGAAATCAAGACACCCGCCGCCGTTTCGAGAGAACTCAGCCGCGTTCGGCTTCGAATCGCTGCATGAACTCGATCAAGGCGTCGACGCCCGCTGGGGGGAACGCGTTGTACAGACTGGCCCGCATGCCTCCCACGCTGCGGTGTCCTTTCAGTCCGCTGAAGCCGGCGGCTTCGGCTTGTGAGATAAATTGTGCGTCGAGGTCTGCATCACCGGTGACAAAGGTCACGTTCATCTGTGATCGGCTGTCGCCGTCGGCCGTCCCTTGGAAGAGACGGCTGTTATCGAGGTGCGCGTACAACTTGTCGGCCTTTGCGCGATTGTGTTCACCGATCCCCTGCAGGCCGCCTTGCGCTTTGATCCATTTGAAGATCAGCCCCATGATGTAGATCCCAAACGTTGGCGGCGTGTTGAACATCGAGTCGTTGGCGGCATGGGTGCGGTATTGCAGCATGGTGGGGATATCCTCTGGGCCGCGCTCGACCCAATCGTCGCGGATGATAACCAGCGTCACCCCGCTGGGACCGAGATTCTTCTGCGCGCCGGCATAGATCAGGCCATATTTCGCGATATCAATCGGCCGCGAGAAAATGTCGCTGCTCATATCGCACACCAACGTCCCGGCGGCGACCTGTGGGGGAGCGGTAAATTGCGTGCCGAAGATCGTGTTGTTGGACGTGTAGTGCGTGTAGACCGCGTCGTCCCTGTAGGAGACCTCGTGGGGAATGTAACAGAAATTGCGGTCCTTGCTGCTGGCGGCGACATGGACGCTGCCGAACCGCTGAGCCTCGGCAACCGCCTTTTTGGACCAGGATCCGGTCACGAGATAATCGGCGGTGCGGTCCCGGGGGAGGAAGTTCATCGGCACCATAAAGAACTGTGTCGACGCCCCCCCTTGGAGAAAGAGCACTCGATAATTTTCGGGAATCCCCGCCAACTCCCGGCAGAGGGCCTCGGCTTCCTCGTAGACGGCCAGAAAGGCCTTGCCCCGGTGCGAATGTTCCATGATGCCCACGCCCGTATCGCCCAGGCTGAGTAGGTTTTCGCGGGCTTCTTCCAAGACTTCCACGGGCAGCACGGCGGGGCCGGCGGAAAAATTGTAGATACGCTCGGTCATCGAAACGGTTTTCCTCGGTATGCGTATGGGAGTCCAGCAGTCACCCCGTTCGGAGCGGGGGCTGCCGAATCAGTTTGTTCAAAACGGGTTTTCGCCGTCCGGAGCGCGCCGGCGCGTTGTACCTCTGCGTATAGCGATTGACAAGCCGCTTCGTCAATGGTTCGCCCCACGCGAAGCGGCAGGGTGACTTGCATTTGCGGCAGCGACCGCTGAGGATTGACCGCCGAGCGAATGAGATTTGACGTTTTGCGGGCGGCACGGCCAGAACTGGCCGGGTCGCGGAGCGACAAGAAGGCGCGCCATGTGCGTTCGTCGCAAAATTGAGCGCACATGGCGCCGCTTCTTGTGCCTGACGGCACCCAACCGCGACGCGGTCGGGCCACCCAGGTAGTATCTGTATTACTTATCGCTTTGAGATTAACCATGTCGGAGCGTAACGACGCCCTGCCGAATGCGTTCTTGTTCCCGCCTGAGGAATGTGCGCCCGTCGAAACCCCGTTTCGCAGGATTACGACGCCGCTTCCGGCGCCCGGAACCGAGAAGGTTCTGGCCGATGCGGTGCGGTATTTTCCGCAAGTCAACTGTTATCAACCGCCGATTGTCTGGGACCGGGCTGAAGGGTATCAGGTGTTCGACGCGGCGGGAAATTGTTGGATCGACTTCAGTTCCACGGCCGTGATGTGCAACAGCGGGCACGGCCACCCGGCGATTCGAGAAGCGTTGTCGCAACACGTCGCCGAGGGGCTGTTGGCCCAGTTTAGCTTCGCTTCGGAGATCCGCGTCCGTCTCGCCCGCCGGTTAGTGGAATTGGCACCGCCGGGACTGGACAAGGCGTATCTGTGGACGGTGGGATCGGAGGCAATCGAAGCAGCTCTGCGGGTGGCGCGGGAATGGGGGCTGAAGCGCGACCCCGGCAAATACCATGTCGTCGCTTTTAGCGGCGACTTTCACGGTTGGACGCTCGGTGCTCACCAATTGTCGGGGACCTCGGCCGCGAAGCCTTGGCTGAAACATCCCGACGCGGCGATCCATCACATCCCCTTTCCCGATGATGATCGCGACGGCGCAGCACATTGGAATGAGTCGGTTGCCAGCCTGGCAGCGCATGGCGTTGCTGAAGACCAGATCGCGGCCGTCTTTATCGAGACGTTACAAGGCTGGGGAGCACTCCCCTTCCCCGTCGACTATATGCAATCGCTGCGGGAATGGGCCGATGCGCATGAAATCCTGTTAATTTTCGATGAAATCCAGACCGGATTCGGCAGGACGGGTAGACTGTTTGCCCATGAACATTATGGTGTACGCGCCGATTTGTTGTGCGTCGGTAAAGGCGTTTCGTCGTCATTGCCGTTGGCAGCGGTGTTGGGGTCTGGAGAAATTCTGGACGTGCTGCAGCCAGCCGACATCACCACCACGCATGCCGGTCACCCGCTTTCCTGTGCAGCAGCGTTGGCGAACTTGGACGTGATTTTCGACGAAGGATTGGTTGAAAAAGCGGATCAAACCGGGCAGGTGGCTCGCGAGGAGTTGCGGAAATTGCAACAGCGCTTTCCCAGACATATCTCCAAGGTGAGCGGACTGGGATTGCTCAACGCCATCCACCTGTCCGACCCGGCGACCGGTGGACCGAACAAGGCACTGGCCCGTGATTTGGCGTGGGAAGCCGTGAAGCGGGGGGTGATGCTGTTTCACACCAATCGCGAGACGGTCAAAATCTGCCCGCCGCTCGTGATTCCACCGGAAGCGGTGATTGACGGTATTTCTGGAATTGGCGAAGCGCTGGCCGATTTGGTTAAATCGAACTGACAGCACAACACATACAGAGAGAGCAACGATGACCAGATGGCATATCGCGGCGGCAATTCTGACTGCGTCCGTTTTTTTCGATTCAACATGCATGGCCGACGAGGCGCAGGTTTCGGTCGTTGAAATCGATCCGGAGACCGGCCTGGCAACGGCGGTGCGGGTCGATGGCGCCGCTTTGGCGCATACGTCGCAGCTGTTGCCGGTGGACGGCGACGGAAATCCGAATGCCGCCGGGGACGCCGCCGCTCAGACCGAGGCACTGCTCGCGCAACTGGGCAAGGTGTTGGACGTATCCGGCGCAAAGATCGACGACGTCGTGAAGCTGAACGTTTATCTGGCCGACGACCGCCATGCTGACGCGGTCCGGACCGTGCTGCGCAAGCAACTCGCGCCGGTCGCGCAACCGGCGGTCAGTTTCGTGTCAGGTGCGTTGTCGCCACCGGGCGTGCTTGTGGCATTGGATGCGGTGTCGGTCGTCCCGGATAAGGGGCTGAATAAGGTCTCGCATTTTTCAATCACCGAGGACTCCAAGGACCGTCCGTCGACCGTATCGATTCTCCCCCGAGGCGGAGTCGTCTACATCTCCGGACAGGCGGAAAAAGGAGATGATCTGGCGGGCCGCACGCGGAATACATTGTCGGGACTCCAGCGGACGTTGGAGTTCCTGGGATTGCAGCGGGCGGACGTCGTGCAACTGAAATCGTTTCTGCATCCCATGTCCGACCTGCCGGTTGTCGAACGAGAGATCGCCGCTCACTTTGAAGGCGGGCCAATCCCAGCACACGTCCCGGTCGAATGGACGTCGGAGGACAATATTGAAATCGAACTGGTCGCATATTTGCCGCCGGATAGCGGCGCAGCGAACAAAGCGGCATTGACGTTTTCGACGCCGCCCTGGATGACATCGTCCCCCGTCTTCAGCCGGTTGGCCGTCGTCGGCTCAGGGCCAAGAGTCTATATTTCCGGGCTATATGGCGACGAACCTGGAGCGCAGATTCCGGACATCTTTGCGCGGCTCAGTGCGATACTGAAAAAGGCTGATTCTGACGTTGATCATCTCGCCAAGGCGACCTATTACGTCGCCGACGCGGAGGTTAGCCGCGAATTGAATGAGTATCGCCCGAAAGTTTACAACCCCGAGCGTCCGCCGGCGGCCTCCAAAGCGGCGGTGAGGGGTGTGGGACGTGCCGGGCGGACTGTCACGTTGGACATGATTGCCGTGATTCCCAGCAAACCCTAAACCCTCGGGGCCTCGTTTCCGCTCTTTCCTCGCATCGCCGTGAACGCATCTCCTTCACCGTTGGCCGAACGCCTCTCGACGACAACCGCCACGCAGTCGTGGGGCGGCTGGGCCGCCGTGATTCGGCTGGGGATCGCCATCACGGGCGTGTTGATTTTGATTGTCTCGTTCGCCTTGCGGGCGCACCTGGGGGCGGTGCTGTGGATCACGGCGGCGGTGATCGGCGGGCTGATGGCGGCTGCCTGGCTGGTTCATTTTCTGGTCCAACGCCGTATTCGCAACCCCATTCAGTCTTTGGTGTCGTTTCTGGAGAAAATGACCGAGGGGCGATTCGATATGCCCCTTTCCGCCGCGACAGCAATGGCCTACCCCGATTTGGCGGAGGCATTGGCCAAGATGTCGGTGATTGTTGCCGGGCGGATGCGGCATCTCAAGACACAACGGGACCAGTTGCGGATCGTGATTGACAGTTTGGCCGAAGGGGTGATCGCGGTCGATTCGGATCAGCGGATCATCCTGGCCGGCGGGGCGGCCTGCCGCATGTTCGGTTTGACCGAAGGGACCGCGCTGGGCCGGCCGATTTGGGAATTGATTCGCAATCCGCAACTGCAGGAGTGGATCGCCGCCGGCCTGAAGCAACCGGTACCGATTCATGGCGAAATGCAGATTCACACACCCGAGGCGCGGATCTTGGCTATGAGCGTCGCCCGTTTGGCCGGCCAACCCGCTCCGGGAGCGGTCGTCGTGGCGCACGACATCACCGACATTCGCCGGCTGGAAAAGGTGCGGCAGGAGTTCGTCGCGAATGCGTCCCACGAGCTAAAGACGCCGATTACGTCGATCCGGGCCTACGTTGAGACGCTGCTCAACGGTGCCATCGACGATGCCGATCACCGCATGGGCTTCCTGAACACGATTGATGAACAAGCAGCGCGGCTGGACGCGACCGTGCGGGATCTGTTGACGCTCGCGCATATCGAGGCGGAGGGAGCCAAGCCGCCGGTCGTTCCGACCGACGTGGCAACGGTCGTCAACCGCTGCAAGGAACATCATCGCCCGGCGGCCGACCGCCGCAACGTGTCGGTCACGCTCCATCCGCCGGATGGCCCGGTCGTGGTTGCGATTGGCGACGAAGCTTTGGATACGGTGCTTTCCAATTTGTTGGACAACGCGATCAAATATACCCCGGAAGCGGGTTCGGTGACCGTCTCCTGGATGATTGAGCAATCGCGGGGAGTCATCGTCGTCGAGGATACGGGAATCGGGATCCCGCAAAAGCATCTCAACCGCATCTTCGAGCGATTTTATCGCGTCGACCGCGGACGCTCGCGCGACCAGGGGGGAACCGGACTGGGGCTGGCAATCGTCAAACACCTGGTGCAGTCCGTGGGCGGCAAAATCGAAATCACAAGCACCGTCGGCCGCGGCACGAAGTTTACACTACGGTTTCCCTTAGCCCCGCCGTCGTAAAATTCTGTCATCCCGATGTGGGGTGCCACTGGCGGCTTGCCCGCCAGTGCCGTGTCGGTCGGCGAATCTCTATGCGGCAGCGTTAGTCCACGCGCAAAAGGATAGACAGGCCAGCAGCGGCCCCCGCGCGGACAAGTCTCCAATGATCCCCGCCGGCTTACAGCTTTTCGCCGACGACGCGATTGGCAATCGCAAAGATCAGGAACAGCGCGACTCCGGCAGTCGTCATCACAATGCGGAGAGTATTAAATGCCGGATCGTCCGCAGTGATTTCGAGCTTGTGCGGCGCAAGCATGAGTGCCGCCGCCGATAAGACCGCCACGCGGGTCACGATGCCGAACCGCTGAAACATAAATCCCGTGATCCCCGCGGCCAGGGCGACGGTGCCCACAACGGCGATAGCGATTTCGACGGCGACAAGCCCCCAATCGGCCGGACCGCCGCTGATATTCATCAGCAACAACTCGGGGCGATAAATAAACATGAACGGGAGCACGAAACCGATCAACGCGAAGCGGAATGCGGCAAAGGCGGTTTGCATGATCGGAGAATCGGCGATGGATGCACTGGCGTAAGCGGCCAGCGCCACCGGCGGGGTGACCATGGACATCATGCCGAAGTAGAAAATGAACATGTGGGCCGCCAACAGCGGCACGCCCAGCTCGCCCAGCAGCGGCCCCATGAGCGTCGCCATCAACAGATAACAGACGGCCGAGGGGACGCCCATACCCAGGATAATCGAGACGGTCATGATGCCGATGAGCGCGAGAAACAGGTTGTGCTCGACGACGCTGGCGACCTTGCTGTTGAAGTCGCCCGCCACGCCGGTCGCCTGCACGATGCCGATAATGATGCCCACACAGGCACTGGCCGCCACGAGCGAGACGCCGCCGCGGGCTGATTTTACGAGCGCGTCGCGAATCTCACCGAGCGTGATGCGGTTGCCGGGATGGATGATGCCCAAGATAAGAATCACCCCTAGCGTCAAGGTAACCGACCGGAACGCGGAGTACGGAACGAGCAAAAAGCCGATCAACGAGCCTAAGGCGCCGAAGAAAATGATACCCTCGAATGAAAATATCAATTGCCAGATTGAGCGATCTTTGAGCTTGTCGTCGTCCACTTCATGCGCACCGATCCGCTTGGCTGAATAGTGCACGATCATGAAGATCGAGAAGTAGTAGAGGATGGCCGGCACGATGGCAGCCTTCATGATCGAGACGAAGCCCCCTTCGGGGTTGACGATCTCCAGCATCATGTAGGCCCCCGCCCCCATAATGGGCGGCACGAGTGCTCCCCCGGACGCGGCAGCGGCGGTAATTCCCCCGGCGATGTGCGGTTTGAATCCGGCGCTGCGCATCATCGGGATCGTGAATGCCCCGGTGGTGACGGCATTGGCCACGGCGCTGCCCGAGAGTGAACCCATCAATCCGCTGCCCAAGACGGCGATTTTCGCCGGTCCCCCTGCGCTGCCACCGAAGACTTTTTCTGAAAAGTCGATGATGAACTGCGTTCCGCCGGTGACCTCTAAAAAGGCCCCGAAGATCACGAACAGAAACACGTACTTGAACATCACGTTCAACGCGACGCCAAAGATGCCCGTGCTCTGCAGAAACGTGCTCGATGCCAATCCGTCGATATCCAAGCCGGAATGCGGGAAGGCCCAATCGGGCATCGCGCGGCCGTAATAGGCGAACAACAAAAAGGCAATCGAGAGCGCGGGCAGGGCCCAACCGATCGAGCGGCGCGTGGCTTCCAAGACCAGCAACAGTCCCGCCAACCCGATGTAAGTGTCATACGAAACATTCATCCCGGCGCGATTGCCCAGTGATTGTCCGTCGATCCAAAACCGCTCGAACACCGGTTCCATCTGCAGAACGACATAACCGCAGCAGACGACCGTTGCCGCCGCCAGCAGCAAGTCCAGGACTTGCGAGATCTTGGAGTCCTTAAGCCGCGGATGCAGCGGAAACGTGAGGAAGCAGAGCACCATTCCCAGCATGGCAAACACGGCCAGTTTGGACTGCTCTTGCTGCAGCAGGTGCGTAAAGCTGTTCACCTCCAGCAGGGTGAACAGACATAAGATGATGCCCAGCGTGGGAATCAACACGCCCTTTATCCGCTCAATCATCGGGTGCGGTTCCTATTCGGCGGCTTTGGCCGGGGCGTCTGTTGATTCGGCCGGGGCGGGCTGGGCAGCATCCGCTTCGGGCCAGATGCCGATTTCCTTGTAATAGCGAATCGCGCCCGGGTGAAACTCGGTGCCGGTGTTGCGGACCACGACCTTCTCATTGATGGCTTTCGCCGAGGCGTGCTTTTTTTGTAGTTCCGCCGCGTTCTCGTAGATGATCTTGGTGAGCTGATAGATCGTATCTTCATCGACGTCGGCGTGTGTGATCAAGTGCATGCTGCCGACGTTGAGTCCCTGAAAGTCCTCGGTCAGGTCGGAATAGACTTCCTTCTTGATCGTTGCAGGATGGAAAAACGGATACTTCTCGATCAACTCGGCCATCGCCGCCTCGTCGAAGGGAATGAAATGGATGTCGTGCGTCGAACAGGCCTGCGTGATCGACGGAGTGGGAACCGCTCCGCCGAGGAACGCTGCATCGACGGCACCGTCGCCCAGTTCATCGACAGCCGCGGACTGCGTGTTGTTCGAGGGGATGAAATCATCGTACGTCACGCCATGTGCCTCCAGCAGCGGCTTGAGGAAGAACTCAAATCCCGCACCCGACGGTCCGACGACCGCCCGTTTCCCTTTGAGTTCGGCGATCGTTTGCGGGCCGTCCGCTTTGGAAATGAACATGGCGACATTGGGAGCTAACGTCATGACGGCGCGGACCGGATACGGCTTTTCCCAGCCCTCTTCGCCGCGGACGGCGAAATAGGTGATCGCCGCGTTGGCCAGCCCCAATTTCAATTCGCCCGAATCGATGCGGCGGATATTCTCCTGGGTTCCTTTCGTTCCCTTGGCGGTCACTTTCCAGTTGTTGTCCCCTTTTTCAGCGTTGAGTACTTCGGCCAGGGCATTTCCCACGGTGAAGAAGGCGCCGCCGGCCGGTGCCGTTCCCATATCCAGGAATTGCCGCCCCCCACCAGCGCCGCCGCCGGTCCCCCCGCCGCTGCCGTCTCCTTTTCCGCCCCCACCGCAACCGGCGATGAATAGCGTGGCCACGATCGCGAGGCTGGCCCCCACAGGGCGACAAAGATGACTCAACTTGCACTTATAAACTGACATGGCGCCGCCTGTTGAATTTCGAACCTGAAAGGACTTTCGACTGCTTTAACCTAGCAATTCGACGAGCGACTTTCCAGCAACCTCGCCCAAACCCAGCGTGCATTGCGAAGCGCCGTTGTCGTTTTCCCCGGGGTTACTTGAGAAGCCGCGGAGAGCGGAAACCGATGGAATTGCAGCGACCGCAAGTTCATAAGCAGTTAGAGGGACCTAACGCACTAAAAAGGCGGACTTGGCGAACCCCGGCGTTGACCCATGGGGAAGATCGTCTGTCGCGAAAATGGTCGCCAGGTCGTGCTGCGTTGTCGTCGGGCAGCCAAATCGGTAATTTAGAGGGGTTCCGGACGGGTGTATGCTAACCTTGCCGGAGACGGGCAACGTCTATCGATATTGCTTACGACGCCGGAGATTACGGCCATCTCGCAGATTTCCTGCCCAGTCCGTGCGAACTGCGGATTTGCTGGAAAGCGGAACTGTACCGCGTGATTACGACCGTCATCGACGAAAGAAACCGCTTGCAGCCGGGAGCCGGAGTAATGATATTCGGATTCAAGAAAAAAAACGACGACAATGACGAACCGCGTATTGAGGAGGAGTACGAGTTCGTCAAATTCAAAGGGGCGACAAACAGCAAGGATCCGAACCTCGCGCAGGCCCAACGTCTGGTCGAAGTAGGATTGGTGCCGGCGAAGGAACTGGTGACCGACGCTTTGTTGCGGCGGGCGGAAATGATGCGGATCGATCCCAAAGGGGCGCAATCGCAACTGACGCTGTACATCGACGGCCTGCCCTATTCCGGCGGGCGGTTGGGGAAACAGGAAGGAAACGCGATTACGCAGATGCTCAACCTGTTGGCCGGGCTGCACGTCAAAGCCCGCAATAAGAAGCAGGCGAGCGGATTGCGTGCGGAGTTGTAAGGGAAAAAGTACGTCCTCAACATCGCCGTCACGCCCACCACGGCCGGCGAACGTCTGGTGATTCGCGTCCAGGACCTTTCCATCGAACTGATCACGCTGGAAGACCTGGGGGGCAGCGAAGAACTGAAACTCAAACTTCGCGAACTGCTGTCGTCCAACGGATTTCTGGGAATCGCCGGCCCGCCCAATTCGGGAACGACGACGACGACGCACGGCGTCATGCGGGGACTGGACCCCTATTTAAATCAGATGTTTTCCATTGGCAATATCGGCGTGGACGAATTACCGAACATTACGCCGTTCGCAGCGACGCCGGGAGAATCACTGGAGGACACGATGTCCCGCTGTTTTCGCCAGGAAGCGGACGTGATCTATTACGGCAAGTTGACCGATGCGGAGACGGCCAAACGCTTCCTCAAGTTTCATGAACGGGGAAAGCTGGTTTCGGAATTTCCTGCGGCCAATGCCGCGGAGGGTTTGGCACAATTGGTCGCCTGGACTAAGAACCCGAAATTTGTCACCGAGGCGGTGCGAGGGGTAATGAGTCAATTGCTGATTCGGCGGTTGTGCGAAACCTGCAAGCAGGTGTTCCGTCCCAACCCGACATTTTTGACCAAGGCGGGTTGGCCGGCGGATCTGACACAGCTATCCCGGCGCGCTCCGGAAAACGACGAGTTCGAACCGTGCGAAGACTGCGATGCGTTGGGCTTCCGCGGACGGGTGGCGCTGTTTGAATTGATCGAGATGACCGACGGCATGAAGCAGGTGATCCTCAAGAGCCCCACCCCCGACGCGATCCGCGCCCAAGCGAAGAAGGAGCGGATGCACAGCCTACAACAAGACGGGCTGCGGTTGGTGGCGGAGGGAGTCACCAGCCTGGACGAACTGCAGCGGGCGTTTCGGGCACGGAAGTAGGGTTTCGCGGCGAGAAACCCATAGCGACGATGAACTCACATTCAACTTGAGAAAGACAACTGCATGAAACTTTCCAAAGCAATCACCCGCGAGACGACGACCGCCCTGATTCTGACCGCGACGCTCGTGTCAGCTGGAGTTGCCGCGGATAAGTCCAAGCCGGCGAAATCACTGGACGGACTGCCGTTGGTCTTTGAAGACGATTTTGAAACGGGAAAGGCTAAGAACTGGGAACCGGCGTCGCCGGACGGCTGGAAAGTTACGCATCAGGGGGACAACCACGTCTACAGCCAGCACACCAGTATCCAGATCAAAACGCCGCACCGCTCTCCCTATAACCGCGCGTTCATCAAGGACCTTTACGTCGGCGACTTTGTCCTCGACGTGCAATTGCAATCGACGAAGAAGGACTACCCGCACCGGGATATGTGTCTGTTCTTTGGCTATCAAGACCCGGCGCATATGTATTACGTGCACCTGGGCAAACGGATGGATCCGCACGCCAACAATATTTTTATCGTCAACGGTGCAGACAGAAAGTCGATTTCCACCAAAACGACCGAGGGAACGAACTGGGATGATGAGTGGCATCACGCCCGCGTAGTGCGGAACGTCGAAACGGGGACGATCGACATTTATTTTGATGACATGGAGACGCCGGTGATGACGGCCGTCGACAAACATTTCACTTGGGGGCAGGTCGGCATCGGCTCGTTTGACGACACGGGCAATTTCGACGACGTGCTGCTCTACGGCGACAAAGTCGAGAAACCGAAGGAATAGTCTTGCCGCCGCGGCGCGGTCGCTATTCCGCAAACGCCAGCACGACCAGGGCGACGTTGCCCAACAGACTCAGCACAGCAGCGGCTATGGTAAGGCCGTTCGCCGGAGCGGCCGTCAGCAGACGTGCTGTGGGGATCGGTTGCTGGTCCTGCGAGGAGTCAATAACGTCCGCAGCGGTCGCCCGCCGGCGGCGGGTTTGAAAGAGAATCGCGGCCAAGCAGGCGGCGGTCAGGGCCGAAACGGTGATGCTGGGCAGGCCCAGCGATTGATCCATGGAATCGGCATCGCTGATTTCGCCGGCCGATTCCATCATCACCAGTGCTAACGAATTGTTGGCCAAGTGCAAAAGCACCGGCGCCCAGAAGCTTTTCGTCATCAGATAGACATAATGCATCGCGATTCCCAGCGGAATCACGTCGATGGCCTGCACCGGCATGATGTGAATGACGCCGAATAAAATCGACGTGGCAATCACGCCGAGCCAGGGCCCCCAATTCTTCAGCAGCACGTTGCCGATCAGGCCGCGGAAAATCAGCTCCTCGCCAACGGCCGGGCTGACCGCCATTAGCAGCCACATCACCGCCAGCGGACCGGCGCTCATGATTTGTTGCATCTGGTCCAGATAGTCCTGCGTCGATAAGCTGATGCCGATCGAATCCAACAGCTCATTGACCCATGTCGACCACGAGTGCGCCAGAAACTGTACCGGTAGCGTCAAACCGACGATTGCCAGAACGTGCCCGTTTGTGAGGCGCCGCAATCCCAGCGTTTGCAAACAGTGTGTCCCAAACCGCAGAAACACCCCCAGCGCCGCAAAGCCGATCAGAAACACCTGTGACCCAATGACCGCCGGCAACATCGCCTCTTTCTCAAGCAGGTCGGGCGAGAATCCGCCGCCCGAGCCTGTCGCGGCAAGCAGCACCCCCACTGCGACCACGCCGGCGACGGATCCAGAGACCATGGCGATCAACGTTCCCACCATCCACAGGATCGCCTCAATTCCCGGAAATGCAGCCCGCCGGAACCAATGGGAGGTCGTCTCCTCAATCGGCGGAAAGGCATTATTTTCGATCGGCGAAGACGCCGGGAGCGTGTTGGATTCCGCAGAAGCAGGGCCGTCGACCGGGTCGAAATCCACGATCGGCGTCGGCTCGTCGTGATTGTCCGGCGGTGTCTGCGTCATGGACTTTCGAATCTCCGCCGCTGCGTGAGGCATGAAGTGCGGGGCTGCGGCAATTGTCGGGTGAACAAAACTGGTCGCGTGGGCGTGGAATTGTGCCCAAACGGCCGTTCGGCATCTGGTATAACGCGAAGTTCCAAAATGGTCAAATTGGATACTGCTTAAGGAACGCTACAGCTTTAAGATTAACCGCCGCGAGACGAATTCCCTGTGTCCGCAGACGATAATTCGCGAAAATCGGCCGTTTATTGGCGATCGGTCGGGATTTATGATGAAATGAAAGCCGACGCACTGTTTTGACCCAGGGACCGACCATCTTGACCACAACCACCGAACACCCCGATGCCGCTCCCCACGTCGGTTTTTGTCCCGGCTGTAACGAGCGTCTGGAAATTATCGACGGAGTTTGTTCCCGCTGCGGGGGTGACTTGGCTGAGACCCCCGATGGTCAGTTGCAGGAGACATTGCTGATCCATGATTGGCACGGTGACGGCACCTACTACGCGGACCCGGCCGAGGAATTCGATGCGTTGCTGGGGAGTGAACTCAACGTCTATGAGTTGGAGTCGCTGATCGGCAGCGGCGGAATGGGGCGGGTCTATCTGGCGAAACACCGCGATTTGGGCCGGTATTGCGCGCTGAAAATCCTTTCGCCCAAATCGGCGGAGATCGACGAGGATTACGTCGACCGATTTATTAATGAAGGGCGGGCGACGGCCTCGCTGGTGCACCCCAACGTGGTGACGATTCACGCCATCGGCCGGGAAAATGGATTTCATTTTTTAGAGATGGAGTTCGTCGCTGGCCGTTCCTTGCAACGGTTGCTGCGGGACGAACAGCGTCTGACTCCCATTCGGGCGACGGTCCTGGCGGCGACCATTGCCAACGGGTTGGCGGCCGCGCATCGCTCGGGACTCGTGCACCGCGATTTGAAACCCGACAACGTCCTGCTCAATCATCAAGGAATCGCCAAGATTGCCGATTTCGGATTGGCGAAACGGGTGTCGACGCTCCGGAAGTTTCCCAAGGAATTGGCCGGCACGCCGAACTTTATGGCACCGGAGCTATTCCAGGGAGAACCGGCCAGTCCCGCGAGCGACGTGTATGCGCTGGGCGTCTGTTATTTCTTGATGCTCAGCGGGCGGTTGCCGTTTGTGGCGACGTCGATCGATGAGTTGATGGCGCGAGTCGCCACGGAACCGCTACCGAACGTGCGGGACCTCTGTCCGCGCGTCAGTCTGGAGATGGGCGAAGCCTTGAGCCTGTTGCTAGCCAAAAGCCCGCGCAACCGTCCCTGTGACGGGATCGAAGCAGCGCAGTTGTTGCAGGCAGTGCTGGGAAATACGCGGGATTTGGACTCGCTGTTGCGGGAAGCGTTCGGGGATGACCCGTCGGTGGGCTGGACGCGCGAGGACCTTCGGTATCGCGTCGATCACCAATTGCCCGACGGCCGCCGGCAAACGGTATTTGTCGAACCGAGCGAGCACAATGCCGACCAAAGACTGCTGATGATTTATAGCGTCTGTTGCCCCGCCGATCCGAACTTTTACGAAGCGGCCTTGCGGCTGAATTCTGAAGTTCCGCACGGCAGTTTGGCGATTCGTGAAATCAACGGCGAGGAGGTGTTTGTGATGGTCGACACCTATCCCCGTGCCACGGTCGACGTCGAAGAAATCCGCCGCAGCATTCTCGAAGTCTCAACCCGCGCCGACGACATCGAAAAACGTCTCACCGGCGAAGACCGGAATTGACCGTACGCGGCCTTATTCGGCTGCTTTCTCTGGATGCGTCGGCCAGCCGACCAGCAACAACGTAGCGACAATTCCGACGGTCATGCCGATCCAGGGGTTGGGAAACACGACCAGCGAGACCGCCGTGAGCAATGCCACGCCCCGTTCGATGGGGGTTTTGGAAATCCCCATGGCCACGTAGGCGCAGGCGAAGCCGGTCAGGACCAACGTCAGCGACAAAGCAATGCCCATCAGCGGCCGCAAAAGATACAGCAGCGGAAGCACCATGTACAACAGCGGGACACCGAAGACGTAATACGAAGAAATTCCCGTGTAGAGCGAGTCCATCGCCTGCCGGCCGTCCTTCCACCGCTGTACGATGATCACATGCACACCGGTCCACAGGCAACCTTGCGTGGGGAAAAACGGCGCGAAGAGCGCCATGACCGCGTTGCGAATTGCCAAGGAAAAGTGGCTGCGATCGATATCGATGACGACCTTCTCGTCCGGCCGCCTGGGCTGGGCCTCTTGCAGCACTTCCATGCCGGTGATCAGATCGCCGAAAAGAATCACGTATCCCATCACGGCCAGCGGCAGCGCGTCGAGAAACATCTGGGGACTGGGCCATCCAATGGCCAGCGGGGAAACTTTTTCATAAAGCGCGGCGAACGGCGGAATAAGAATGTTGTCGCCGAAGGTTGTGCCCAGCGAATCCATCGCTTCGTGGTAACTAATCTCACCGACGAGCGGGCCGATAATGGCAGCAACCGCGAATCCGGGGAGCAACCCCAACCCGGCCAAGCCCGCCAGCCAGGGCCACCGCAGTTTGAGTCGCTGCACCGGCAGTGAAAATGTGAGAATCAGGCATAAGGAGACCGCCACGATAGTCGTAATCGGCTGGGAAAGGAGCAGTTCTTTCCGCTCGTCAATGAACACCCGCATTAAGGCAGCAATCGCGGCGCCTAGGATGATGCCGCTTTTGAGCGCATCGGGGAGCCAGCGGATGAAGCGGTGTCCCAAACCTGTGAGGCCCATAATCAAAATGATTGCCGCGAAGTTCAGCGACACGGCGGTCATCATTTGGAATTTTTCTTGCGGCGAGCCGAACACCGGTTGGCCATTGCCGTCGACTGCCAGAATGAACGCAATGGCCAGCGGCAGCGCCGGAGTTACCCAACCGGGAGCGAACGGTTCGCCGAAAATGATCGGCGCGCTGCTGATCAACATCGATTGGATGAAAATGCAGGCGATCGCTTCTTCGAATGACAGTCCAAACGGTCCCATCAACAACGGCACCAAGCCCAAGCCGGTGGCGCCGGCAACGAAGATTCCCTGCCAAAACTCGGGCCAGGTAATTCCCGTGTGATAAAACGGCACGCGGAACGTGAACGGGCCCCACCGCCATCCCGGATGTTCCGCACCTTCGGTCCGCTGTTGCCGCATGGTTTATCCCCGCTGGAAGTGGCTCCCGCCGATTAGTGTGCGGCCGGCATGGACTCGTTCGCAAACAACCGGCCCGGATTCAGAATGTCTTTCGGGTCGAGTTGATATTTGATCCGCTGCATCAACGCCCGATCACCGCGCGGTTGGCCGAAAACGGGGATCGTCTGTTTCCAGCGTTCGTCGCAGTTGAAGACAATCAGATTTCCGTCGGCTCGAGCGGCAAGCGACTCTAGCGGCGCCAGTATTTCGACTGCGGCCTCGACCGTCGTGACTTCATCAGGCAGGTGGCCGGTCACGATCCCGTTGCCGGCGTGTGCAGCAACTGAGACGCCGGACGATGTGGCCAAGTCGACGAATTCGATCAACCGCGACGGCCGCAGGTTGGCTTGAAACGTCAGCGGTTCGTCGGAAGAAGTGGCGAAATCGGTCAGCGCAAACCACAGCGGATCGGCGTCGGAAATGACCGCGATTTCTCGAATACCCGATTTTGAAAGTTCGCCGGTGAGCGTTTCGGCTTGCCAATCGGTCTCATGCGCGGCCCCCTCGAAACCGACGCAAAACGTCGGACCCGCTGACGGTAAATCCAACCGCGCTTCGGCCGCAATTTCATGCGCCGCATCGGCATTTAAGACTTCCAGAGCAACCGGCCTTGTGGCGGAGGCGAGCAGATTCTCCAAGGCCGCGTCGACCGTCGCCCAATCGGAAGCGGTGCACCACAAGATTTTGGAGGATTCCGGAGCCGGCTTGAGTTTTAAGGTGACTTGCGTGACCACCGCCAGCGTACCCAGCGAGCCGATCATCAATTTGCACAGGTCATAACCGGCAACGTTTTTCACGACCCGTCCGCCGGCGCTAAACGCCTTACCGGCCGCGTCGACGGCGGTCATGCCGATCAAATAGTCGCGCATCGTACCGAAACCGTATCGCCGCGGTCCACTGGTATTGGTGGCCAACACGCCGCCGAGCGTAGCTCGAGAAGACTGCGGAACGTCGATCGGCAGCCGCTGCCCTTCGGCTTTGAGGATGCCGGTCAATTCGTCGATGCGAACCCCGGCCTCGACAGTGATCGTCATGTCCCGCGCCGGGTAATCAATTGTTCGATTCAACTGCAGTGTCGACAGCGATACCCCGGGCTGCGTTGAGGCATAGCCGTAATGCAGCGCCGTTCGACCGCCGACTGGAAATATCGCCCGCCCCGCCCCGGCGGCATTCTCGGCGAGAAATTCGCACGTTTCCGCAGCGGTCGCGGGGGTGTATTCGTCGGTCGACTGTGTCGTGGGCATGGTGTGCGGTCGGTTTGGGGAAGTTTCGCTATGCCACTAGCGATTCAAATTTCGGCATCCTGTGCAGGTTTTTTGCGGAGGAGCTTGTTGATAATCAAGTGCGCAGGGAGCAATTGGAAAATCGGAGCGTAACCGTTTAACTAATTGTTTTGCGTCGGAATCCAGTTGGGCATTTTACTCGACAAGCATCGCCGTGCACGACGGCAAGCCATCGGTTTGGGAATTGCGGTTTCACGCCGAGTCAATCTGTGTTTTATCCGTGTTTTATCAGTGTTTCATCCGTGGCTAAAAAATCTCGCCGTTTTGGTTGCTGTCTTGTCGTGCTGTGTTAGAGGGCGGCCCGACGTGCGGGATGGGATTTCTCGATGTGTTCCATCCCACACGCGCCGGCGGTGGGGAGCATTTTCTGCGGGCTGCACAGACCGGCCGGATTGAAGGCGATGCGTACCGCCTCCATCGTTTCCAAATCGGCCTCGGTGAAGAGCTTGTTCATGAAATTGATTTTCTCGACGCCGATGCCGTGCTCGCCCGTCACGCTGCCGCCGAGCTCGATGCAGCGGGTGAGGATCTCATCGCTCGCCAGCAAGACGCGTTTGATCTGAGCCGCGCGCTCGTGAAAGAGGAGGAGCGGATGGAGATGGCCTTCGCCCGCGTGGAACACGTTTACGCTGCGGATATCGTGCCGCGCTCCCGCTTCGGTGATGAACTTTAAGATCTCCGGCAATTTCGTACGCGGCACCACGCCATCCTGCGTACAGTAGCTGGGACTGAGACGGCCAATCGCCCCAAACGCCTTCTTGCGGCATTTCCACAACAGGTCACGCTGCTCCGGTGAATCGGCTTTGCGGACCTCGCGGGCCTTGTTATTGCCGCACAACTCGACAATCAGCGCCGCTTCGTCGTCGACGGCGACTTCCAATCCGTCGACCTCGATCAGCAAAACGGCCCCGGCATCGAGCGGAAATCCGAAATGAAATGCCGCTTCCACCGCCTCGATGATTCCCTGGTCCATCAATTCCAGCGCCGCCGGGACAATGCCCGCACCGATAATGTCGCTGATGGCCTGCGTGGCGTCGTCGACCGTCTCGAACACGCCCAACATCGTGCGATAGGCCACCGGATCGCGCGTCAGACGCACAATCACCTTGGTACATACCCCGAAGGTCCCTTCGCTCCCCACGAACAGGCCGGTGAGGTCGTAGCCGGGATTGTCTTCGGTGTATCCGCCTAGCTGCACCACCTCGCCGTCGGGCAGCACGACTTCGGCACCGAGCACGTGATTGACGGTCACGCCGTATTTCAATGTGTGCGGGCCGCCGGAATTGGTGGCGACATTCCCGCCGATCGTGCAGGCCCCCTGGCTGGAGGGGTCGGGGGCATAATGAAATCCGGTTCCCTTGAGATGCTGCGTCAGATGCACGTTGACCGTCCCCGGACCGACGACGGCGTAACGGTCCCGCAGGTTGACCTCGTGAATGCCCCGCATCCGCGTCAATGCAATCATCACCCCGCCGCCAACCGGCAAGCACCCGCCGGCCAAACTGGTCCCCGCGCCGCGGGGTACGAACGGGATGCCGTGTTCGTTACACAGTTTGACAATCGCCACGACTTGCTCGGTGGTTTCGGGAAACACGACGCAGTCGGGCGTGTTTTTCTCAATCACAAACCCGTCGCACTCGTAGACCAAGACCTGCTCATGAGCACTGAGCACGCCCTGTTTCCCAACAATAGCGCAGAGCGCGTCGAGAACGTCCGTGGAAATCGCTGATTCGGTTGAAGTGGGGGACATCGTATTGTTCGCAGAGTAGATCGATCGATTGAGGGACCGTACCGAGGAACGCGGCGGCTAATAGTTGAAGCCGTTTTTGCGGATATGGATCATCGGGGTTTCGTCTGCCAGCCGAGATCCGCTCCCGGCAGCGGTGATCGTTAGCAGGTAGACGCGATGATCCCCGGCGGCCACTGATTCGGTCACTTCACCCTCTAAGTATCCCAATGAATCGCTCAGAATCGGCAAGCCAGTCTCACCGGCTGTGGTCTCCAGACCCTCGAAGGCGGGTTGGTCCGGTTCGAAACCGCGGCCGAAGTGACCGAGCAGTTGTTTTTGTGATTCGCTGAGGACGTTGACGACAGCCCGGCCGGTTTGCGCCAGCCAATCGTTTACGTAACGGCTGTTTTTGACGACGACCGAGATCATGGGCGGTTCAAACGCCGCCTGTTGGACCCAACTGGCCAGCATGCCGGTCGTATGGCCGTTGCCGTCACCGCAGGTGAGGACGAACACGCCGCTGGGAATGCGGCCCAACACTTGAGCCAGATCGCTGTTTTTGTCTTGTGGCATGGTTTTCCTTCCGGCGCGTATCGACCCCCGGCGGATCCGGAGGCTCAGGGAGGTTTGGCGAATGGTGGTTGGGTTAGGATTCGGATTCCGTCGTTTTCAGGTCGCCGGCGACTTTTTCTTCGACGCTGCGGACTTTCGAGACCAACCGCCCACTGGCGCCGCGGCGGGAGTCGATTTTGATTGAACAGGTGACGCGGTCGCAGTCGACACTCATCGCCTCGTAGCACTTGGTAACGACTGCCAGCACCTCGTCCCATTCTCCCTCAAGAACGGTCCCCATCGCATGCAGACGATAGTCCAACCCGCTTTGGGAAACGATCTCCAGAGACCGCGCCACGTAGGGACTCACGCTCTCCCCTTTTCCCAGCGGGGTCATGCTGAATTCCAATAAAACCACAATCCGGCTCCGGTGATGGGAGAATGACGACCTGCTCCGTTCTATTCTAGGAAGGGAGCCGCGCCTTGCAATGATCGCCGCCGGTAAATTGTGGCGTGCGTCGCGATGCACGACCGTCAGCCCGCCGGTGGCGTCATCAGCCAAACCACATACATCGCCGGATACGATGGGAGAGTCGAACGTCCCACATCGAATGGTGCGACGCGTCGCACCCGACCTTGCGCACACCGTTTGCGCTAACGAAATCGGCGGGGCTGCGTGGCCAATTCGACTTTGCGTTCGCGCAACTGCTCCAGCGTTTTTTTGAGAATCTCAGCAGCGGCCGGGGCAGCGATCGTGCCGCCGTAATGCGTGCTGCCGACCGACGGCTCGTCGACGACGACCAGCACCAAGGCCTGCGGATCTTCCGCCGGGGCACCGCAGATAAAGGAGCTGACGTGCAGTTGCGACGAATACTTGCCGGTCAGCGGATCCGGTTTCTGTGCGGTGCCGGTTTTGCCGAACACCGTGTAATCCTTCGATTTGGCTCTCGTCCCCGTCCCGCGGCTCACGACTTCGGTCATCGGCCCTTGCACGATCCAACGGGCGATTTCGGCGTCGACCGTGTAAGTCACAATGACCGAGTCCGGAACGGCGGAGCCTGTTCGCGTTGATTCAACGAGGTGCGGCGTGCATTGCCGTCCGCCATTGGCCAACCCCGCCGTCGCCGCAATCAATTGCAGCGGGGTGACGGCGACTTCCTGCCCCATCGGCACCGAGCCGGTCGAATATCCGTTCCATAATTTCAGCGGACGCAAAATTCCGGTGAGTTCACCCGGCGATTCGATCCCCGTCTTGCGGCCGAAGCCGAATTTGACCGCCGAGTCGTAGATCCCCTGATTTGTCAGACGCTCACCGATTTTGGCCATGCCGATGTTGCTCGATTTGACCAGAATGTCCGTCACGCTCAACTCATGGTAGGGGTGATGGTCGTGCAAAATGCGGCGGCCCATGCGGTACTCGCCGTTCTCGCAATCGAACATCTCGTCCGGCTGAACCAGCCCCTGTTCGATAGCCGTGGCAACGATGAACGGCTTGAAGGTCGACCCTGGTTCATAGATCGAGGCGATGGCGTGGTTTTTCCAGGCGTCGTCCGGGATGTCGTTGAGTTGATTCGGATCGAACGTCGGGCAGTTGGCCATTGCCAACACGCCGCCCGTCCGCGGGTCGAGCACGATGGCACAGGCCGACTTGGGTTTCCAATCGCGCATGATTTTTTGCAGTGCCCGTTGCGCGTGCAGTTGAATCACGGCGTCCAGCGTCAGCCGGATCGTTTGGCCATGCTGCGGCGGGCGGGTGATGCGTTCGCTCACTTCCACAATGTGCCCCCGCGCATCGCGGACGACAGCGCGGCGGCCATCGCGCCCGCGCAGGGCGCTGTCCAAGGCCTCCTCAAGTCCGCCGCGGCCAATGCCGTCGATATCGCGAAGCCCCAGCACCTGTGCGGCGATGGCGCCCTGGGGATAGACGCGGAGAAACTCATCGCGGAAGCCACAGGCGTCCCGCGGCAGGTCCAACTCGCGGATGATGGCCGCTTGCTCGTCGGTCAGCCGACGCGCGATCCACAGGAACTGTTTGTCTCTATGCGCCGAAATGCGTTTGAAGACCCGTTCGCGATCCTGACCCAACGCGTCGGCGAGTTGGCAGGCAACCTGCCACCGCTGCTCGATGCGTGCCGGCACGACAAACAGGCTTCGCACCGAGACGGTCGTCGCCAGCAAACGGCCGTGGCGATCGGTAATGTCCCCCGGGCGGGCCGGCAAGACCTCATGGGCGGCCCACTGTCTTGCGACTTGCCGTTTCAGGCGGGGACCCTGGACCATCTGCAGAAAAACTAACCGCCCGGCGAGCACCAACCACACGCCAACGACAACAGTGCGCAGCATCCAATCCCGCCAATCGCGGCGACGGACATTTTCCCCGTTATCGTCGTGTCGGTCGTCGGACACCGTGACCGCTCCCCTTCCGTCACGCAAAATTCGCCCTGATGTGGGCGATTCCTAGAAGTGCAGAATCAGGGTTTCGTACTCGGATTGGGTGCCAACGGCTTTGCCAGTGGCACCCGAGCACTCGTTCTCTCGTATAACCATGCACTCGCCCAACAAGTGATCACCGCAACGACCGGGTGGACGCCGGGTCACGGGCGATCCTTGTGCCGGCAGTCTGTGTGTCGTTGCGGACCGGTGCAACGACCTGCAGTTGACCGGACTCCAGCGATTCGATCATCCGCGCCGGCGCTCCCAATTGCTGGACCTTCAATCGGTGCAGCGCATGCCGCCGCTCCAGCACCTCCAGACGGTAGTGCTGCAAACCGACCGCGCGGCGCAACTCGAGGTTCCTCTGTTCGAGTCGAATCCCGGCCAGCGCAATCAGCGCAATCACCACGACTGCACCGGCGAATCGAACAAACATCACACCTCTGCCCTAGCTTGCGTCGGACAAGAACTCTACACAGGTCCGGCACCGTCAGTGCAGGCCCCGTGATGGTTTATCGTCCGAATTCGGGGCGGGTGACGACCTCTTCCCGGCGGGCGTCGTCGGGTAGGCGTAACACCGTGCCGATTTTGAGGCGGTCCGGGTTTTTCAGGCGATCCTGGTTGAGGCGGTAGATCTCTTCCCAGCGGGAGGCTTTGCCCAAATGCCGCCGAGCTATGCCTCCCAGGTTGTCGCCGGAGGTCACACGATACTGCGGCCGGCCGTCGTTGGCAATAAAGTAGCCCGACGTGTCGGCGGCGGCACGCGAAATCGTTTCCCGCGGGTCAGAACCCACGTAACCGCTGTAATCCTCACCATCCAAAAATCCGCCCGACTCAAAATCGCCATTCCCCGACTCGGCAGCGATGTGCTGAGACGCTTGTTGCACGTCGCCGAACAACTCTGGATAAAGCCGCTCAAGTTCGGTCGCCGAGGGGGTCGCGACTTCAACCCCGGGTCGCATGTATTTCGGATCGGGAATTGTGCGCTCGTTATATTTGGCAAGGGCCTTGAAGTACTTCGCGTCACCGTACGTCTGCCGGGCGATTGACCAGAAACTGTCGTTGGATTCGACGACATAGATCGATCCGCCGCGGGCGATTGGTGTTTCGGTCGGAAAGGACTGAGTGTTTCGCTGTGGTTCATCGAAACCATAAGTGCGGTTGTCGGGGACCACTGGCTCATAATCCCCAGGAGGTTCCGTCTCCGCGACAACATCAAATTCCGACGCATCATCGGCAAATTGATCCGGAGCGGCCTCGCGGGGAGTCGTGACTGTGTCACTCTCGAAACTGTCGACGGGGCGATAGCCGTTGAAGCGGTTTTGCGCCGCTGTGGTTCCACTGAACTCCGGCTCGATATTCGCCGGCGATTCTTCTGTCCGCCGCACGATCGTTGTGCTGGTCGCCTTTCCGGTGTGTTGCGTGACGTTCTGATACTGACCGGTCCGCGGATCCTGGTTTTGCAGTTGATCGAATCCGTTATCAACTGAATCTTCTTCGATTTCGCCGGTCATCTCCGCTCCGATTGGCGACCCGCGATCCGTGTCTGCCATCACAGACGGTTCGGCGAGATCGCCAAATTCGTCGGCTGCCGGCTCCAACGGTTCGGTCGGCGGTTCTTCGGCGAATGATCGATCGTCGGCACCAAAACTTCGATCCTCGGCAAACTGCGACTCGCTGCCAAAGTCCTCTGCGGCATAGGACTCCGAGGGGGCGTTCCCCTGTGCGAAAGGATCATCGGCGGGTTCGGACGGCGTTGTCGACTGATCGCCATAACCCTCGTCGCTCGTAGAATCAGCGTAGGGATTCGTGTCGTCTTCCAGGCTCGTCAATTCCCCGGTATCAGCTTCCGAGAAATCATTGCCTTGCGGGAAATCGTTGACTTGTTCGGGAGGCAAGTCGCCAAAGCCTTCATTGGCGAAATCTTGACCGTCTGCAAACGCGTCCTCGCTGCCGGTTTGTCCGGCAGCGGCGTTGTTTTCCCACAGATCGGTCGTTGCCAGATCATCGGCAGCAACTCGCGCATCGCTGATCGCGTCGGCTTCCGCCAGCAGGTCTTCATAATCGTCCTGCGGTTGCTCGGGAACTTGGGCCGGTGGGGACGAACGGTAGTCGTCCACCGGAGGTTCGCTGGTTTGTCCACCGACGTCCGCGATGGGGTCGTCGAACAGGTCGTCGCGCTGCGGCGGCGATTTGCGGTTATCTTCGGACGGCTTCGCTGTTTTCGTGTTCTTAGCAGCGACTATTTTCGCTTGCGAACCGTCCTTCGCATCCGGAGACCCCTGGTCCTCCGGCTGTTCCTTATTGACCACGATGTCGGCGGCGGGATCTCCGGAGTTCTTGTAGAGCACGTAACCAAAGATCACCGCGATCAACGCCAAGATGGTGACGCCGATTTTGATTTCGCGGCTGATCCCCGATTTGGGCTTTTTCAGTCCCCAGTCGAGCGCCGGTTGGGTCGAATCCTCGCCTTCGGTATCGAAATCAACATCGTCTTCCGGGCGTTCGTCGGCATCCTGCCGTTGATGGTCTTCCGTCATAGTCGTTCCACCGCTCGTAACTTGGCCGATCGCGACCGTGGATTCGCCCGCTGCTCCACGGCGGCCGGGATCACCGGCTTCGTTGTCAGTACACGAAAGCGGTGTTTATCACGAAACGCGTTTTTTACCAACCTGTCTTCCAGTGAATGGAAGCTGATTATGGCTGCGCGGCCGCCGGTTTGTAATAAATTCACCAGATGCGATTTGAGAAAAACCTCCAATTGCCCCAGTTCCTCGTTTACGGCGATCCGCAGCGCTTGGAACACGCGCGTCGCGGGATTTCGTTCCCCGCGTCCCCCACGTTTTGAGTTGATCGCCGTCGCAACAACTTCGGTAAGATCCTGCGCGGTGCGAATCGCCTCGCTCCGGCGAGCTGCCACAATCCGCGCGGCGATCTCTGCGGCAAAGCGTTCTTCGCCATAGTCCGTCAGCAGTTGGGCCAACTCCTGTTCGTCGATCCGTTCCAGAAGTTGCCAGGCGGGTTCCCCCTGCGTGACATCGAACCGCAAATCGAGCGGACCGTCCGCCGCGAATCCGAAGCCGCGCTGCCGGTCCGCCAATTGGTCGGACGACAATCCCAGGTCGAGCAGGATTCCGTCGACTGCGGCAATCCCCAACTCGTCGAGGACTTTCGGAAGTTGGGCGTACGAGGCGTGTACCAAGTGAACATTGTCGCCGGCGACCTTCTGTGCGGCGAATTTGAGCATCATTGGATCGCGATCGAGTCCAATCAGCGTGCCGGTCTTGCCGATGCGGCTCAGGATTTCGCGACTGTGTCCACCGCCGCCAACGGTGCCGTCGACGATCACCTGTCCCGGCTGGGGCTGGAGCGCCTGGAGGACTTCGCGGACCAGGACGGGCAGATGGACTGAGGGGGCATCGTCAGAAGCGGGTGGGTTTAACATGCGGTTCAGTATGAATCGCAGCGGCCACGTTCTCAAGTCGCGCGTTGCGCGGGTGCTACCGGCTGTGCCGGTGCCTTCTACAAACCGCCGCCATTTGGCCCTACTCGGGCAGAGCGAGCGGCAGACTTTGGCCGTGACAATTCACAAGGCGGAGGAACCATTCCCTCAGGCGGCTTCCTTGCCGCCCTGATGAGGTGAATGATCCGCAGTAGGGCTAAGTCTCGTCAACCGCGCCTTTCCACGCCGGTCTCGCGTCCATGTCGACCGTTCTCCGCGCAGCCCGGTCGCCAGCGGAGTTTTCAGTGTGCACCACCGGGTCCAATGTGCTCCAAGCCAGTGGACCCGGTGGTACGGGTGCGAACTGCCGGGTTCTGTTCCCTGATCGTGAAATCGGCATCCATGCCGTGAGTGATCAATCGAACACGCCAGCCGCCATGCTGTCAAAATCTGTTGAATGTTTCTCCAAGAACTGTTGCCACGTTGTCGCATCCCAGACTTCGACGTGGTCATGCACGCCAATCAGCACGACCTCTTTTTGCAGCTTGGCGTAAGAAACCAATCGGTCCGGAATGCGAATCCGGCCCTGAGAGTCAAGTTCAACCCTTTCTGATTGTCCATAAAACAGGCGCTTGTAATTGCGGATGTCGGCCCGCGTGGGCGACATGGTGGCGACTCGATCGGCAAACTTTTCGAACGCCTCTTTCGAGTACAAATCCAATGAGCACTCCGTGCCCGGAGCGACGTATAAGCTGCGAAGTTCCTCTTCGCCCAATTGATCGCGTAAGCGTTTGGGAACGGCGAATCGACTTTTCTCGTCCATGTTACGATTAAACGTCCCGGTGAGTGGCATTTTTCACCAATTTTCCCCATCCGTCCCCATTGGGAGCCAAATCTACCACCGGATTTCCATCGGTCAAGAGAAATTCAATACGCTATACGAGACCCAGAAAACACATCTGACATAAGTCACTTAAAATCAATACATTACAACATCTGTAAATTTCCCATTAATTGGAAAATCTATGAAATCCGTTGCCCAAGTCGCTCTCGGAGCGGGGTGACGCTTGAAGGATCTCGCCGTACAACTTGTCGTATGCCGCTGCGATTTTCTCCCACGTAAACCTTTTCGCAACATGATGTTGCGCGGCAGAAGCCATCTTAGTTGCACCCTCCACGTCACTCAAAACGCGATTCAGACCGTCAGCCAAGGCGGGAACGGACGCGGGCGAAACCACGATCCCGTTTTCCCCACTGGCAATTTGCTCCTCGACCCCCTCTACAGCCGTGGCTACAACCGGAATTCCGGCCGCCATTCCCTCCAAAACCACGTTGGGCATCCCTTCCCACAGCGAGGCCAGGACCAGACAGGCACACGAATGGAGGAGCCCGGCGACGTCGCCCCGCCAGCCGGCGAAGTGGACCTGCTGCGCGATCCCCAAGTCTTGCGCAAGAGTTTGAAGCTCTTCGCGCTGTGCTCCCTCTCCCACGAGCAGTAGGTGCGCGTCCGCATGTGTTAGGGAGAGCTCACGAAACGCGGGCAGCAAGTACGTCAGGCCCTTCTGCGGGTCCAAGCGTCCGACGGCAACGACCACGCGCGCTTCTGGTGGAATGCCGAACTCCGCCAGCGGCACCGGTTGCGCATCGGCGAACTTTTGGTAGTTCACTCCGTTGGGGATGACGATCGTTTTTTCCCGCCTCAAGCCCCCATGCGCGATAGAAAAATCGGCCACGGCGCGGCTGACGCAGACATTGCAGTCCACCAGCGAATTGGTCAGCCGGTCCAGTCGCAAATGCAGGTTCGCGCGCTTCTCGGCGACACGGATGCCCGACACGATGTGCGGCACCCCCGCCCACCAGCCGGCCAGGCGGCCCAACAGGTTTGCGTGAAACAGAAAGGTTTGCAGCATTCGCGGCCGGTCTTGTTTCATCGCGCGGGCCAACCGCCGCAGGACGCCGATGTGCCGCACGTTCTTCGCTCCAAAGCAGGTGACCGGGATATTCGCCGCTTCCAAATCGGCGACTAGCGCGCCGCCGCTCGAGAGACAGTAGACGACCGGATCCCATCGCGTGCGATCCAGGCGGGTCACGATCTGCAGCAGCGCCCGCTCGGCGCCCCCCGGATCGAGATCCGTGATACAAAATGCCAATCGAATCGGTGCGGAGGAAGACAACACGAATCCGCCTTTTTCGGGGGCAGCGAGTGAGAATCGGAGGAAATCCGGGAAACCTGGCGCGGGCATACTCTGCAATGGCGGCGGCGAAGATACTAACGCGGCCACAACGGGGCCAGACGAGAGCCGCCGCTCCCCCTGCAGGCCGCACACCGCGTAACGAGTCGATGCACCAGCTCTCTGATTATGACTACGAATTGCCGGACGAATTGATTGCGCGGCATCCCGCCCAGAAGCGGGATGAGGCGCGTCTACTGGTTCTCCACCGCGGTGACGGCCGGATCGAACACTCCCGGATCACCGATTTGCCCCACTATTTCGGCGCCGGCGACACGCTGGTCTTAAACGACACGAAAGTATTGCCGGCACGATTACTCGGCCGGCGGACGGCCACCGGCGGGGCCTGGGAGGGGCTTTATTTGGGCCGCGATGTCGGCGGCCGCTGGCAAATTCTCAGCAAGACGCGCGGCAAGCTGCAGCCGGGCGAGACAATATCGCTACGCTCAGTGCATCACGCCGAAGCGGGGGAAGAGTTTCGCCTGACGCTCACAGAACGGGACGGCGACGGGGGTTGGCTTGTGCATCCGGAGCGGGAGGAGGATCCCATAACGGTCCTGCAGCAATTCGGGACGGTCCCGCTGCCTCCCTACATCGACCGCGATTTGGCGACCTCCGAAGACTGGCAGCGCTATCAGACGACCTACGCCCGCCGCTACGGTGCCGTTGCCGCTCCAACGGCGGGGCTGCATTTCACGCCGGAGTTGTTTGCCGCCTGTGCGGAGCGTGGAATCGGTCGGGAGTTTGTGACTCTGCACGTGGGGATCGGGACGTTTCGGCCGATCGCGGTGGAAAACCTCGCGGAGCACCGCATGCACGCGGAGTGGTGCGAGCTAAGCGGCGACGTCGCCGAACGGCTGAGGTCGGCAAAGATGGCCGGCGGACGAATCGCGGCGGTCGGGACGACCACGGTACGCACGCTGGAGTCGGCCGCACGCGGCGGCGGGATTTCGAGTTTTTCCGGCGAAACCGACTTGTTCATTCGACCGCCGTATGCATTCCAAGCGGTCGATGCGCTGCTGACGAACTTTCATCTCCCCAAGTCAAGCCTGTTGGTGATGATCAGTGCCTTTGCCGACCGCGAGTTGGTCCGCCGCGCCTACGACGAAGCGATCGCGCAGCGGTATCGCTTCTTTAGCTACGGCGACGCGATGCTGATCCTGTGACGGCGTGATTCTACAAAACCACAGAGGGGACAGAGCCGGCCAAATACGAAGCACGAAATCCGAAATACGAAACAAACTCAAAATACGAATTTCCAATATCCCAAACGTTCCGGATTTTGAACATTGGTATTTGTTTCGGATTTCGAGTTTAGGATTTCAGATTTTCTATTTTTCCCGTGCCTGGGTGGTCAATCAATACCCCCTAACGTTCCCGCAGCGGGACGTTGCCGTCGAGGTAGCGCCAGTTCTTGATGAAGGCGATCAGGTCGGCCATTTGCTGGTGGTTGAGGTTCTTCTCGAGACCTTCGGGCATCAGCGAGATGCCGTTGGAGATCACCTCGTCGATGTCTTGCCGCAGAACGGTCACTTGTTTTCCTTCAGGTTGTTTGATCGTGATCGACGATGCCGTTTCCGCGGCGATGATGCCGGTGACCGTGGTGCCCTGTTGTGTGATGACCGAATAGCTCACGTAGTTCGCATCGATCGCGCCGTTGGGGTTGAGAATATCGGTCAATAGCGCCGCCGGTTCCCGGGTGCGCGAATCGGCGATGTCGGGGCCGATCTCGACGCCGATGTTGCTCACGCGATGGCAACCACTGCAGTTCTTTTCAAACAGGGCCCTCCCCTGCTCCGGGTTGGATTTGAGCTTCAGCGCGGATTGATAATCGGCGAGAACCTGCCGGCGGTCGGCCGGGATTGCGGCGGCGAGCAGCTTTGCCGCACGCTCCTTGATCGTCTCGTCCTTGTGCTTGGTCAGCCGGTTGACGTTGGTCGCTCCCAATTCGGCGACGGAGATGTTCTCGGCTTCGATCGCATCCAGTAGTAGCGCCGTCCGCGCGTCATCCGCCAACAGGGCTTCAAGCACCGCCCGACGCTCGGCCGGCGTCCGGCGATTGAATCCCTCCAGCAAGAACGGGCCGATCGAATCGTCGTGAACCCCCGCGAGCAAGTTGTTGTTCGCCAGCCGGATTGCCTGTGCGGAGTCGTTTTTGATCAGTTCAATTAACGTCGGTCCGGACGTTTCGAACGTGGCGAACCGCAGCAGTTGGATCGCGGCGATGCGGACGGCGGCGGCGCGGCTCGAGTCGGCAGCGATCGATGTCGCTGCATCGAATACCTCATGGACGGCCGGCGGCACATCTCCAAATTCGGCGGGCAGTTGCTTGAGCGTGGAAGCCAAGTTTCCACCGCGCCGCGACAGTCCTTGGCCGATTCCGGCCACCAGCGCTGACCGCAAATTCGCCTTAGTCTCGGCGGATATTTCCTCCGGCAACGTCGTCAAGTTTCCTAACGCGCCGCCGATTTCGTCCGGCTTTTGTCGCGCTCCGACGATGGCGGCGATTTCCTCGATCAATGGCGCCAGGTTCTCGGTTTCGCCTGCCTTGGACCACAATTCGCCGAGTAATTCCTGCTCGTGATCCGCCGCGGCACTCAACACGGCCATGCGCGTCCACGGATCCTGTGCACTTTGGGCCAGGATTTCTGCCAAAGCTGACAGG
>CALFYU010000032.1 GCA_937952455.1 uncultured Planctomycetaceae bacterium | reverse complement strand
CGCTCACATTCTCGCCGAGTTGCCGCAGAATTCAAGCGGATCGCGGAAAGGACGGCCGTCGATTGATGGCTAATCAACCGGTCGGTCGCCGAAATAAGCCCGATCGCGTTCGTCGTAACCCTCGTACCCCAACAGTTCATAAAGTTCAGCCCGGGTCTGCATGCGATCTAGCAGTCCTTGCTGAGTGCCCTGTGCCGCCAATTCACGTAAGCCCGACTCAACGGCCCGCATGGCGATTCGAAACATCGTGACCGGATAGAGCACCGCCCGGTAGCCGATCTGTGACAATTCCGCGAACGACAAGAGTGGACTCTTTCCGTATTCCGTCATGTTGGCCATCAAGGGGACTTGGACCGCTTCAGCAAACTGCGCAAATTCGTCGGCCGTTTGCAGCGCCTCCGGGAAAATCATGTCGGCTCCCGCATCGACGTAAGCTCGAGCGCGGGAGACTGCCGCGTCAAAACCATCCACGCCCCTTGCATCGGTCCGGGCGATCAACACGAATGACGGGTCGCTGCGGGCCGCAACGGCGGCCTTGAGCTTACCCACCATCTCCCGTTCGCTGACGAGGGTCTTGCCGCTCAGATGCCCACAGCGTTTGGGCAATTGCTGGTCTTCCAGATGAATTCCCGCGACCCCAGCGGACTCGAACAATTGAACCGTCCGCTCGACCGCCAGCGCCTCGCCGAAACCGGTATCGGCATCGGAAATGACGGGAATCTGGACCGCTTGTGAAAGGTACCGCGCCTGATCAACGAACTCCGTCAGAGAAATCAAACCGACGTCGGGCACCGCCGCCAATCCGGCGGACAGCGCCGCTCCGGATTGATAGGCCGCCGCAAACCCCGCCCGCTCCGCCATGCGGGCCGATAGCGCATTAAACACGCCGGGAATCATGATCGGCCCATCATCAATCGCTTGCCGAAACCTCGCGCCGGGAGTTGAGCCCATTGAGTCTCTCACTTTGCCGAATTGTCACTTCTGGAACGAACCAATGTTGGTGCACGTCACTCCCCGACGGCGATCGCTGTCGCCGTGGCATAGGCCCGGCAATGGGACAGCGTGATCAGGACTTTCGTGATCCCCAGACCGTCGGCAACTTCTTTAGCGCCGCCGCTGATGAGAATGTCCGGGCGGCCGGTCTTATGATTGCTGACTTCGATGTCCCGCCAACTCATTCCCCGGATCCAACCGGTCCCCAGCGTCTTCATCACCGCCTCCTTGGCCGCCCACCGCGCCGCATAGTGCTGCAGGTATTCCTTGCGGCGTTGGCAATACTGGATCTCGTCTTCCGTATAGACGCGATTCAAAAAGATTTCGCCATGCCGCTCGATCATGCGGCCAATTCGCACAATTTCCGTAATGTCGGTCCCGATTCCCAAAATCTGCATAGACGACATCGGCCATGCGATGCATGGCACTCCATTAGGCTTGAGGCGTGAGGGGACAGGCTTGAGGAAAATAGGCTGTAGGCTGTAGACCTTAGGCTGTAGGGCTGGGAAGGTCGTTGTCGGTCGCAAAGGAACACCAAACGCCCACCAGAGCTGTGCGCGGGTCTCCTGACCCCGCACATCCCGGACCGAAGGTCTCCCAATTCTGGCGTGAGGCTTGAGCAAACAGGCTTGTGGTCCGCACAGCAAGACGAGTCGCCAACCCACTCCCGTTACTGCCTACGTCTTCTGGCCACTGACCACCGACCACTGGCCACTCATCTAAGCTTACTCAACCCCCGCCTCGGCGTCCAACACATCGGTCAATTGCGCATAACTCTCCCGATCGGGGTGCACGTCTCCCACCACTTGAGGCGAAAAGCCGGGGCGTTCCAGCACGCAACGAATCTGGGGAATCGCTGTGCTGCAGCGGCAGGAGGAAAACTCCAACTCCAAACGTCCATCGTTGGGTACCGCTGCCGTCGTTTCTTCCAACAACAGTTTCAGGCAACGGTTGCCCCGCACCGGATCCAAGACCACCGATCGCTGCGACTCATGCCACGACGCACATGTTTTGCAAAACGGCCCTCGGACCAGACGGGAGGCGACGAGGCCGCCGGCCAGTCCGCTTAGCAGGGTTTCCAACCCCAGTAATAGTCGCGGATGCGTCGCCATTGGCCTTAATGGCGATGACTCTTTCAGGGCCGAAAAACGCTGGTCAAGATAGTCGTCAAATCCTATGCTGACGCCGGGCAGGTTTTCAAAGGCTTCGTTGCCGAAGAGTTTCGCGGCCAACGGCTGATCCGCCTGTTGCGCGAGCCGTTCGATCTTCGCGTTCCGCCATAGGCGGTAGGACTCAGCAATCATGCCCGCGATTGCCAACGACGTCATGATCAGAGCAACCGGAAATACAATTCGCCGATAGTGCACGCGGCAGCGGCGGGCGAGTTGTCCGATCAGCCACCCGGCAATCAGACCCAACGCGATGCTGAACAGACCCAGCAATTTGAGCCGAGGCGGCAGAAAGACTGCCGCGATCATTAATACCGCCAACGCGACTGCGCTCAACACCACCCAAGACACCAGTCGCCCGGCGATCACTTTCCCGGATTCGCGAGGCTCTGACATGCCGGCCGCTCCCCCAAAACGTCAAAGTTGATCACGTGATTTCCGTCAACAACGCACCGCCGGGCGAACGGCGAGCAGTACTTTGCGTTGAAAAACTGGATAGCAACCACGAACCGAGTGGCACCGGACGCCGTCAACCCTGGTCGGTTTGAAACCAAAGATATCCCAATACAAATCGGATTTGTGGTGACTGTTTGTCTGTCTCGCAAACGACCACCATGCGTCGGAATTCTGGCAACTTGTCGCAGGTTCTGCAACGGCTGTTGCCCAGTGCTCATTGGTCCCTCATATTTTAGGGGACGATTGTGCCCGAGGGCGACATTTCTTGGCCGTGGCCACCTCATTCTGAGGATTGTCGGATGAGCCGATGCTGTTGGAACGCTTTATTTGTGCCTGTCACACGAGTTTCGCTGGCCCAGGCCTGGCCAAAGATTGAAGCGTCTCTTCCAACAAAGTCGCGTTTTTTTGGACGCTGTAGGACGCTTCCACCACTCTACGTCCGGCATCGGCCAATCGACAGCACAAGTCGTGATTTTCGGCTAATTGCGTAATCGTTTCGTGCCTCTCCGCCGGCGGGGCCGCCAGCAGTCCGTTCTGCCGGTGCGTGATAATCTCGGTATTTACCCCCACGGGGGAGGCGACGGCCGGAATGCCGAGCGCCAAATATTGCAGAACCTTGAGGCCGCACTTGTACCTTGACCATTCGTCATCGGGCAGCGGCATTAGGCCGACGTCGAACGCCCGCAGGTCGTCAATTTCGCTCTCGGGCTTCCATCTTCGAAATTGGACGTCGATATTTGCCAGCGACGTTAATTCCGGCGGCGGTTCGCGCTCGGCGATGACCCGCAGTTCAAAGTGCCGATCGTCGGGAAGTCCGCGCAGTGCCTCGGCGATGGCGGCGAGCTGCGAATAGTTGCCGGCTGTACCCGTCCATCCTAATACGACGGGCCGGTCCGTGACCGGGGCAGGGGGGCGAAAGACGTAACGGGCAAGGTCCAAGGACGTGGGGATGGTGACAACGGCCGAGTTGTATTGCCGCGCATAGTCGGCGATCGAAGCGTTGCCGGCGATGACCGAGTCCGCCAGTTGTGCCAATGTTTGAAACTTTGCCGAGGCGCGCAAGAAAATCCCGTCATCCACGTCGAGCACCAGCGCAGGGGCCGTGCGGCGGAATCGTCTCTCGAAAAACGTCGAGTTGCTGCTGAACAATTCGCGTTCGATGACCACGACGTCAAACCGCGACTGCGCGGCGCGCAGCCAATCCAGCGTGCGAAAGGCGGCGCGGGGGATTTCGCTCAGCCTATTTCCGAGCCAGGGCCAACCGCGGTACTTCGGCGGACGGCTCGGTGCAACGACGCAATGATGCCCCCGTTGCTCCAGGTACGGCACATATTGCATAATGCGGAAACGGCTGCTGGGCACATCGGGGCCGGATGTGAGAAAAAGTATCCGCATCGCGTCCCTTACGTTGCCGAACTACCGGAAATTTCGTCGCCTCGCTTCGGACGAGCCACGACGGTCAACCGGCCTCCCTGTCGAATCCATGCCAAAAACTTGGCCGGAAGCGCCAACACCAATACCAACCCCGTCCGCGGCTCATCGCAATGCTGAATCAGCGCGGCGGCCAACCGCGAGTCCGGGAACCGTTCCCGCCACCAATATCCAATGCTGCCTGTGATGTTGTTCGCCGTCCGTTGGTGGATGATTTTGATGACGTCAAATCCCGCCGCGTCCAAAGTGCGCCGCAGCGTATGGGGGGTGAAGTGTTGGAGATGCCGTGGCAAATCGAGCGCGTACCAATACCGGCCGAAAAACCGGCGTTCCCACGATCCAAAGTTCGGTACGCTGAACATTAGCCAGCCGTCCGGTTTGAGGATGCGGCGGATCTCCGTCAATGTCCCACGGGGATCGTGCAAATGCTCCAGAACCATCCAGAGAAAAACCGCGTCGAAGCGTGTTGCGGGTAACTCGGCCGACTCCAACGTGCCGAGTTGCACATCCAGTCCCCGTTGCTGCGCCGTGGCGGCCGCATCGGGGGAGAATTCGACGCCCTGTACCTCCCAGCCCAGATCTTGGAGTCGCTCAAGAAATCCGCCGTCCGCGCAACCGATTTCCAGCGCCCGCCGTGGTGCGTGAGTGACCGGCGGAATGAACTCTCCCTGTGGATCAAGAAACCACCGCAGCCACCGACGCAATGGTCCCACCGGTTTCGCAGTCCCAGTGGAAGGGGCAATCGCATCGCCGTCCGCGGGGGCGTGATACGGTCCGTATTGCGGCGGATAATAGGCGCCGATCGTTTCCGGCGTCGGCCGCGGATTGAGGTACGCGTGGCCGCAATCGCCGCACTGCACCAATCGAAACGTTCCGGGGAGTCCCAGCAATCGGTCTGTGCCGGTGAGCATCAATTGCGGCCGGTCCGCCCCGCACAGCGGGCAGGGGGTTTCCTCCCAGGCGACATCCAATTCCGCGCTCTGTTGCTGCGGTGATTTACTCGTCGGCATCGCCCATGCCCCCGTTTTGTCGAAGTCGATCTCCCCGCCCCAATACGTACGACATAAACATCACGGCGAATTCGTTTTGAATGGCGTACATCACTCCCACATAGGCTGCCGCAGCCAAGAATGCGGCCACGATCGAAGATAATCGAAATCCCGTGAGGATCACACAGTAGGCCACCGTTGAGGCGACGGCAGCGCCGAACAATGCATCGCGAACCGTTCGCAGCACACCGCCGAAGCCGATTCCCTGAATCCGCTTCCGCAAGATCCACAACAAACAGGCCGCGTTGAACAGATAGTAGGCCGACGTGGCCGAGACGATGCCGAAAATGCCCCAGGTCGACGCTACCAAGTACTTAGCGACCGCTCCCAATGTAAAACCGACCACGGCAATTTTCATCGGCGTCCAGGTGTCGCCCAGGGCATAAAATACTCTAGAGAGCATCTCTCCGAAACTCCCTCCGATGATCACCAGCGTATAAATCTTGATCAGTCGCGATACGGTCTCGGTATCTGCCGGGAGGAACTTACCCCCTTGCAGCAAATCATGAATGACGGGCGTGCTGAATAGCAACAGGCCCGCGACAGCCGGCGTGAGCAGGAACGCCAAAAACCGCATGGCGTAGGCGAATTCCTCCTTCATCCCGGCGCGATTTCCCGACGAGGAATGTTGGGCAATCACCGGGAAGACGACGACGGAGAGCCCACTGGATGTCAGAACCAGCATGGCGTTGGTGAAGTTCCAGGAGTATTCCAAGAAAGGAATGCTATCGGCGTCTAACAAATAGCGATCGACGAGCGGGTCGAGTTTGTAGTAGGCCGCTCCGGCAATGAGCGGCGCCATTAATTTGAGAATTCTCGCTAATCCCTCATCGGTACCGAAGCGAATTCGGGCGTGTCGCAGAAATAGCGGAAGTTGGATGGCGGCCCCCAGGATCGCACCGGCCAGTACACCGTAGGCGGTGGCGGCAATTCCCCAGCGGTCGTGAAACAGCCACGTCGCCGCGACGGCTACGGCGCTACCCAAAGCGGGGCTGATAGCAGGCAACAAGAAGCGGTGTTGGCATTGATGCAGCGCCTGCAGAATGCTGAGAGCCCCGTTCGTGACGGTCAGCCACACCAAAATCCGAAACAGGCGGACAGTGAGGTCCAACTCGGCGCTGGAGAAATTGGGATTGAGCCGCGCCATGAGCGGGTGCGCGGCGGCGCTGGCACACGCGGCAAATCCGACCGTGATCAACAGCACCAATCCGCCGACCGATCCCGCTGTTTCCCAGGCGGCACGGCGCCCCAGACGTTCGCGGCGTTCGACGAACACCGGAATGAACGCGAAATTCAGCGTGCCGATCAAAATCGTGCTAACGACCAACGGCACGGCGCGGGCGGCCGAATAGGCGGCGATTTGCTCCCCGGTGCCGAACAGCTCGGCCAGGATCTTCAGCAGGACGAACTGCAAAATCAGATGCCCAAACGAACCGGCGCTCAGCAGAAATACGGACTTGAGAGAACTCTGCCGCTCGGCCATCCAGGGTCACTCGGTGAGGGGTCGTGATCGAAAACGTCCGCTATGTCTCCGTACGCGGCAGGGCAGGGGGGCGCCCCATCGGGCGGCTTTAAATCCCGTCCCCTTGCAACATCGTACAGTTGCACTCCGCCACCCGCTCGTCCTTCAGCAGCGGCGCGATCGTGTATTTGTCCTCGATGGCCACGGCAGCCCAATCCTTGGCGGCTTGTTCGGAGACGAACGGCCCGAAAAACTGGTAACCCCGGCGAATCGAACCGAGACAGACGATGTATTCTTGTTCGACACTCATGATCAGGCTCCGCAAGCCACAATTGGGGGCGTTTGTCTTCCACATTCCAGTCGGCATCGCTTGAGACCGGCGCTCTCTCTAGATTAAGCGAACCGCCCGGTTTCGCCAACCCCTGAAACCCGACGCTGCAGATCCTTTGCCGCCTTGCCGAGCGGTTATGGGGCTGTTTTCGGAACGTCACTAGCCGGCTTGAGAACCGTCACGGCCTCGACGTTCATTTCGATATACCATGTCCGCGGAAACGGTGAGGGGTTGGTCGGCGTTCTACCGCGATGAAACTTTGACATAAGTGCGCCGCGAACGCGGATCCGTGTACCCGGTTTGATGTCGGCAAACCGTTCATCGGAACGCAACGCACACTTCTGACCGTCGCCGAATCCGTCGATGTAATACTTATAAAGGAACTTGGGGTGCACTCTCAGCGTGCCTTCCAGCGTCGCCGGTTCCGGCGCCGGCTTCTTATCGGCCTGCTGCGGGTCATCCCCGGCGACGAACGATACCAGCAACGTCAATGACAGGGCCGTTAATGCAAAGGTTCTGAACTTCATCGAGCGTCTCCAAAAACGAAAATGAGCCAAATGTCACGCTGCGGGTTCGCCGGCGAATACGCGGTCGTACGACTCGAGTGCCACGCCACCCAAGCGTTCGGCAAAACTGCGATACGCTTCGCGGCGATAGTCCCAATGGCCTGCCCGTTCGACTTGTTCCAGCCAATCGCACAAATGAATCCGGCACAAGTCGTCAAAATCCTCTTCCGGCAATTCCACCTCGTCGCCGGTGACGCGATGCCGAATCACATATGGCGGCGTTCCGCGCTTCGCGGCCGCGTCCAGCGAAGAGCGGTCCATAAAGCAATTCCAATACGCCAATCGTTCGGCCCGCTCGCCGATCAACTCCGCCACCTCGTCCCGTTTTTCGATCGGCAGCGTGAATCCCTGAAACCGCTCGGTGCCGTAGATCGAATGAAACATCGCTGCCCGGCACAATTCGTCGCTGCAACCCCACTCGCGGAGGTCATTGTACACGCCGATTGCGTGGGCGATGTACGTCTTATCGGTGTGCGCCACGTCGTTAGCGCCAGCGGCGATGAAGAAATCGGTGAGTTGCTTAAACGTCGTGGCCGTCATGACACGCGGTTCCTTAAACTTCCGTAATGGGCGAATTGTGTCTCCCGATCCGGCAGGGCAGGGGAGGGGAGATGAACAACTATTGATTCAGATACAGTATCAGTCCCAGCGCAACTAGCAAGACGATCCAGACGGCAATGGCTCGTCGGGTCGCCGTTTTTGCCCGTTTGGCCTCCCACCAACTCCGCGGGCGAACGCCTTGGATCAAAAACGTGGCCACGCCGGCCAGGTTAATCGAAATTACGTTCGCCACGGTCAACAACAATGCACCGGTGGCCAAGTGAAATTGCCCGGAACCGATCAGCATTCCGCACGCGACCAGCGGCGGCACCAATGCCACGGCGACCATCACGCCGATCACCGCGCCCGACAGTCCGCGGGTGAAGGCCAATGTGCCGGCGGCGCCGGCTGAAAGCGCCAGCAGGATATCGCCAAAATTCACCTCTGTCCGGGCGGCGAACGCCTTGTTTTCCGGATCGACGCCGAATAGCAAACCCACGACGATCGCTACCGCGAATGCGGTGACCACTCCGGCAACATTGGCAAAAAATGCGCGGCGCATCAATTCAAAATCGCCCAACGTCGTTCCCAGCGCCAGGGCGACGTTCGGCGTCAATAGCGGAGCGATCACCATCGCGCCGATAATCACGGCCACGTCGTCGCGAATCAGCCCCACCGCCGCCACGATTGCTGAGAGGA
>CALFYU010000031.1 GCA_937952455.1 uncultured Planctomycetaceae bacterium | reverse complement strand
CGCACCTGCCGGTTGGCGGGCGTGTTGATTCAAAAGATCGATCCGGACACGCTGGAGAAACTCCGCGCCGAAATGACCGGTCCCATGCGCAGCAAACGCATGCGGGCCACCCAGGCGGCGATCGCGATGGGGCTGCAGGAACCGCTATTGGAGACGTTTATCGATTTATTAGAAGACGACGACGTGCGCGTGCGGCGGACCGCGACGGAGGTCGTCGGCCAGATCCCCGGCGAAGCGTCGTTGACGGCGTTAAACGGCATGCTGGAGGACACGAATCCCCGTATCCGAGAGATTGCAAAACAAGGAATCGAACGCCTGCAAACGGCCGCAGCGCCGAATACCGCGCCCGATCAATAGGTCCCCGATCAAATAGGTCGTAGAAGGGTAGGGCAGGCTCCCGCCTGCCGTGAATTGCGAGAGAAACCATGGTCACACAAATCATCGCCCGCGGAAGCACGTTTGATTCCATCGCGCGCTCGGCAAGCCGTCCGAGCACGATGAGCGACAATCTCTTCCTCATCACGTGGATTGGTTTGATCGTAGCGTTTTGGGTCGGGCTGTATTATTTCGACAAGTGGCGGAAAAGCCGCAGCGGCATCGTCGGCAGCCACAAATCGCTGTTTCTCGACCTGTGCCGCGTGCACGGGTTGTCGCGTCAAGAGCGATCACTGCTGCTGAAGGCCGCCAAAATCTACCGGCCGCTCGAACCGGCGCTGATCTTCGTCGATCCGACGATTCTGGCGCACTGCGCCGCCGCTCCCCCGCCCGAAAGTCTGGGGTATGCCGGATTGGCGAAGAAACTCTTCAACGCCACAACGCCGACCGATGGGAAGCATCGCGAGAAATGATCTCCGGATGGGGCAGCAACAGATTGAAATTGGCCGCCGCATTTTCAGACCCGATTATTTGCGATAGCGCTATTCAGATCAGGGGCCTTGCCACAGAGGCCACAGAGAACTCAGAGTAGACTGGCCGATTGGTACCGTGATTGGCTGATGACAGCGTCGATTGCAGATTTTGCGATTTGCGATTGTGCAGCAAATTATCAAGACCGACGTTTGGTCCAATTCGGACTCGCCCTAAGAAATCCTCTGTGTCCTCGGTGTCCTCTGTGGCAAATCGTTTTTGAGCGTTGTCGCGATGCGCCAGCGCAAATCATTTGACGAGGACAGCCGCGCACGACTGCAAGGCGTCGGTTTGGGACTTTGGGAATCTGCGTTTTATCCGTGTTCAATCTGTGGCTAAGTCGCCGAGTCGCCGTTTTGAGATACGCCGCGTGCCGATATCCCGTCTTGCCCCGTTGACCCGATTTTGAGAAAATCCGCCCCCTTTGGCGGACTGGGCGTCGTGTGAGGAAGGGACGTCCCCGCCCGGAACCCACTCGCCTCACGATTCGCCCATCGCCAAAACGGATTGCCATCATGCGCCGATTGTTCGCCGTGCTGTTCGGAGTGATGCTCGGCGGCGGCTTGGTCTATGCCGCCTTTGAATACCATCTCGTGCGGACAGAAGAGAGGTTCTTCGTGATCCCCAAGAAGCAAGCAGGCTTGGTCGACGCCTACGTCGACATTCGCGACTGGTCCGCGTCGCAGTGGCGGGACCATCCGGTCTTGGCGGAGAACCTCATTGCAGACGGTCACGGTGATTTGGTGACCGGTTCGATCGCCGGCGGGCTTTTCGACGACTTCATCTCCCCGCTTCAGAAAAACGCGTCCGAAGCGTCCAAACGTTGGTGGAATTCCGGTCAAGAGTGATCCTTCGCGAAGCGGATTTCCCCAATCCCCCCTGCCCCCTCCCCGTAAATCAATCGTTCGGTCGTGAATTCCCTGAAATCCGCCCGCCTTGTCCCGCAGCGGCTCCGCATCTCTCGTGCCGAGCGCGAAGCTGTCTTTGCGCCCGTGCAATGCGGTGAGACGCGGTGGGTGATCCGCGCCGATCTCCGCGATCAATTGTTGGACGCGGACGGGCCCCGTCGCCGGGAGTGGGAGCGAGAGCAACGGGTAACTGTGATTAAATCGGGCGCCCATCGCGAAGTCGTCCGCATCGAGACGGTCGTGGGGGCGTTTTACGTCAAACATTACAAGATTCCCGGGCCGAAAGCGTTCCTGCAGAACGTGATCCGTCCCGCTAAGGCGCTGTTGGAACAACGCACGGCTGCGCAGATCCGCGCACTGGGGATCCCCACCTTTGAAACGATCGCCTGGGGTGCGACGCGCCGCTACGGCGCGATTTGGGACAACTACCTCATCACGCGTGAGATCCCCGACACACAACCATTGGACGGATTTTTGCGCACTCAATTTCCCGCGATGTGCCCCACCGAAGCGGCGCAATTCCGACGGGAGTTGGCCAACGAGCTTGGCGAGTTTACGGCGCGACTCCACGACGCGGGCATCGTGCATCGGGACTTTCATGCCGGCAATCTCTTGATCCGTTCCCGCCCCAATGAGCCGATCCGCTTGTGGCTCATCGACCTACATTGCGCGCATGTCCAGCGATCGCTTTCGCGACAGGACGCGTGGAAAAACCTGGCCCTGCTCCACCAATTCTTCGCCACGCGCACGACGCGAGCGGACCGGCTGCGATTCTTTCGCGCCTATTGGGCACAGCGAAATGAAACCGGTGGCTTCAAACCGGCTGCACGCGCGGTTCAAAGCCATTGTTCTCGTCGTGCCCATCGCCACTGGCGGCGCAAGGATCGCAAATGGCGGCAGGGAACACGGCATCTTCTGAAATTGCGCGCCGGCGGCAATCGTGGTCGGGGCTTGACGGTCATCGGCCGCGACGTCCTGACTGAAATTATCAGCAGGCCGGAACACGTATTCGCGTCGGCATCGGCTTGGTACAAGCAATCGCCAAAACGGCGCGTGGCCGCGGTGTCCCTTCCGTCGATTCCCCAGCCTCCACGTCTATTTTGGAAATGTGCACGGCTGCGAGGGATTTTGCCGTTGCTTTCACAATGGCTGGGGCGCTCCGCTGTTCGCCGCGCCTGGGAGAATGGACACGCGCTATTGCGGCGCAACATCCCGACACCCACGCCGCTGCTTTTCGTCGAAGCGGCCGATGGTCTGGGGGTGCGGCAGTATTTGCTCACGGAGTCGATTCCCGATTCAACCACGTTGTTCGACTGGCATCAGAGCCATTTGAATAAGCTTCCGCAGCGGGAGCGGCGACGAATTCTGGTCCATCGCGCGATCGCATTGGCACACCGATTGCAGTGGTTACACGCGTGCGGGGTCGAACACCGCGATCTCAAATCCAAAAACATCCTGGTCTCTCAAAACGCGGACGACGACCGCGTGTGGTTCCTTGATTTGGAGGGGGTTCGCCGGTGGCGGCGTTTGCCGCAGCATCGCGCGCTCCAAAACCTGTCGCGGCTGAACGTTTCGTCGACGTTCGTGTCGGAAATCCAGTTGAGCGACCGGCTGCGGTTCCTGCGAGCGTATCTTGGATCGCGTTATTCCCAGGAATGGAAATCGACTTGGCAAAAGATTGCCGCTCGAACTGGACGAAAAATTGATAGGAACCTCAAAAACGGAAGACCTTTGAGTTAGCGCGGCATCGATGCCGCCGCCCCAAAAAATATCACCCCGCAAGGATGCTCCGTTGAGTCCATCTCGAAAATATCGGCCCGCGCCGCCAGTTTGGGCCGCCACCGTCACCTGCGTTGTGCAGGTCTGCACACGGCGATTGCCGCAATTGGTGCTGTGCGGAGTCTTAGGTGTATTTCTCGCCGGCTGCCACACCGGGGGAAGCGGCGGGGGATTTGCCGGGCTGATGGGTAAACGGAAGGACGACACGGGTCTGCCGCAGCGGCACTCCGTCGCTGCCGACCAATTGGTCGTGATGAGCAATCTCAAATTGGGGGCGCATCATCCGCTGGTGGAAGAACTCAAGGTCCTGCGCAATCAGGTCCACGACACACTGCAACTTCCCAACGACAAGGACGGGGAAAAGGTGACCGTCTATTTGTTCTCCAACGAAATGGAGTATCGCAAGTACATCCAGGAGACCTACCCCGGTTTGCCATTCCGCCGTGCCTACTTTATCGGGACGCCGGAACGACTGGCCGTCTATACCTTCTGGGGTGACAAGATCCGCGAAGACTTGCGGCACGAGTATACGCACGGCTTGCTGCACGCGTCGCTAAGAACTGTCCCGCTGTGGCTGGATGAAGGGTTGGCGGAGTATTTCGAAGTCCCCGGTGCCCAACCCGGCACGGTCAACAATGAATACGCGGTGCGACTCGCGGGGGCGGTTCAAAGCGGCTGGCGGCCCGACATTCATCGGTTGGAGCAGCTTGAGAAAGTCGAGCAGATGCACCGCGCGGATTATCGCGAATCGTGGGCCTGGGTGCACTTTATGCTGCACAGTACGCCCGACGGAAAGCAGGTGCTATTGGACTACCTGCAAAGTCTCCGCGACACCGACCATCCCGATCTGCTGAGCAACTCGCTGATCGCGGCGCTTCCCGAGACCGAGGCGCGGTTCCTCAACTATGTGGCGACGCTGAACACCTACCGGCAATGGATGTCGACGCCGGCCCCGGAGCAATTCACGGGAACGAAGCGCAACGAAACCATCTCGCGCGCTAACGCCCCTTAACCGATTGCGCTTGGTCGAGATCGGGTGCCACTGCTGGCTTGTCCGGTAGTGTTGCGCGCCGATCGCCCGCACGGCACTGGCGGACGAGCCGCCAGTGGCACCCCGCTTACTCTCGATCATTCCCTGAAAAGAGTTAAAATACCGTCGAGGGGAATCATCTCATGGCGCGAGAATTCCTGATCATCGACGGCTATAACCTGATGCACGCGGCCGGACTGGCTCGGGCGCGGTACGGGCCGGGTGATCTGGCGCGGCGTCGCCATCGGCTGCTGCGGTTTCTCCAGTCGGTCCTGCCGGACGAGTTGCGCCGTCGCACAACAATTGTCTTCGACGCCTGGGAACCGCCGCCGGAGGGGACTGCCATCGAAATGGTCGCCGACATGACCGTGCAGTTTGCCACCGCGCCGGGGGAAGCGGATGCCGTGATCGAAGATTTGATCGCCGGACACTCGGCCCCCAAGCAACTCACGGTCGTTTCCGGCGACCGCCGCCTGCAACTGGCAGCCACGCGCCGCAAAGCGCGGTCCGTCGACAGCGAAGCTTGGTACGCGCAGTGGGAAGGCCGCCAAGAGGTCGCGGAAGACCCGTTGCCCCCTTCTCCCAAACAAAGCCCCGATCTGAGCGATCAGGAGTTGGAGTATTGGATGGACGTCTTCGGCGACATTGACGAGACCCAAGGCGGGCAGCGCGACAACGCGTGGCAGGATTTACCGGACGTCATTGACGAAGAAGATTTCGATCAAAGACGCCCGCGCATCGTTCACCCTCCACGGGCGATTAGCAATTGCGACGCCGGCCCCAATGGTGGTGGGACCACGTCCACCGCTTGTGCCAGTGGTGGTGATGATGATGGCGGTGGCGGTGCCCTTGACAACGGTGCGAGTCGTTTGTCGAGTCGTCCGACAGTCCGTCGACTACTTGTTGCGTCTTAGCGATCAGTGAGGCGTGGTCCGATTCGCTGATCTTGCCGTGTCGTGCGGCCCAATCCAAACGGTCGGCGAATTTCTGCAACAACACCTTTACCGCATGGGGATGACCGTCGCCGTGCTCAGAGAGTTTGATTGCCAAATTGAGCGGGCAGGCGATCTTAAACTGCAGCCAGCGCGACAGATTCAGTTGATCGGTGGCCACCCTGAGGTCGTTGAGCGTGGGCGTGTCCGTTTCGACGTTGAGATCGAAGTCGGCCAAATGGTTGCCGCCGGCTAAGAGGTTTCCGGCGACGTCGGTGACACCGCCCGCCTGATCGCCTGCGATGACCAAGCGGAAGTTGTCGTTGTAGAGGTCATTCAAAGCATGCACGATAATGCGATCACTGTCGGCGTTATACTGCACCGAGGCGATTGACACTTCGGTCTCATCGCCGTCGTTGAACGGATCGCCGTCACCGTTGGCATCGCCGTTGGCCTGCAGGATCCTGTAGTTGGCGACATTTTCCGCCGCGATTACATCCAGGTCGTCATCGTTCATTTGCACGACAAATGAACGCAGGTCTTCACCCAGTTCGACCGATTCCACGACCGGGGGATCGCTATCGACCACTACCGGTGGCACTTGGGCATAGCTTAATTCCAAAGTGACACTCGTTGGCCCATTGTTATTGACCAGCGCCGAGGGCGTCACGGTGAAAGTGATCGTGCCGTCGGCCGCCAGCGTTTCCAGGAAGGATTGCGGAAGGATCAGCGTGACCGTCGACTCGTCGTGGTCCACACCCCCTTCGAGAAACAATTGGTCGATGTACTGTCCGTCGGCGCGGAGGACCACATTTTCCAGAAAGCTGCTCAGGTCGCCGTTGGCGCGAATCGTGAGCGTCGCATCGCCGCCCGGTTCGGGCAGGTCGCTGAAATCAAACGTTAAGACCTGCGGAAAGAACAGGTTGTTAGTCTGTGTCTGGCTGGCGGAGAACATCTCGCCTTCCGGAGCATCCACCGATCGCAATTCGACGTCGTCGACGAACCAGTCGTCCGTGTCAATCGCCGTGCTGCCGCCGGTCATCATGAATCGGAACTGAAAGTTTTCGTGCAAGGCTTCATCCGGCAAGGCGACGGTCACGTGCCCGAATTCCTGCATGTGTGATCCGCTGCCCAGCTTGCGGTCGAACTCCACCCAATCGCCGGCGGCATTGCGATATTGCAGCACCAGATCGTTGTTGGCTTCGACGACGTTTCCGCCGCCTCCGCGTTGAAAGCGATAGGTCAGCGTGACGTATGACTCATTGGACAGGTCGATCGCCACCGATTCCAGCACGTCTCCCGTGCCGGCGGCGCCGTTGATGCGGGCCGCATAGGGAGCCGAAGGCTCGTTGACCCCCACGTCGTCGATCGTCGCATTTTGAACGGTTGCCCAATTCGCGGCGTCAAATTCGGTCGAGTCGAATGTGTCGCTAAACAGCGTGGCGGACAGTACGACGCGCTCTTCGAGTGCCTCGAGTGCCAGTCTGTTCGTCGATCGCTTGGGGGAGCGGGCGTTTGAGCAGGACGCCGATCGAAGGGGGAAATGAAAACCGTCAAGCAGGTTCGACCAAGGCGACATGACAGGCCCCGACGTGCATTTTGCACGGTTGCCGCGCTGCGTGGTCCCTGGAACGGGTTTGCTGACCGTTGGTCAAATTGTACCGGGGATGCAACGCGAGGGATTAGGTGGACCTCCGTGAGAATCCTCAACGTGCTCCATACCGAGGGGCCTTGCTGCATTCGTCCGACAATTAACCCTAGCTCACGGATTTTGACTGGGCAAATCGAAAACGGTTGCTGTTTGACCAGTTCGCAAAAAATGAAGCCGGACGGCCGCCAGTCGACTTCGGTGGGTGAAACCGACCGCGGACTTCGGACAAGGATTGCCAAACGATCGCACCGCACCTCCGGAATAGCTTTGCCTTCGTACTTCTGATTGTGGTACGATCACGACATCAATGTCGCGCAGCGGCGGGTTCATTGTGCGGCACCGTTCAAGCACTGCGCACTGGGTTACATCACTTCTCCCTCGATTGCAATTCCGCTCATGCACACCACCACCCGACGCAACGTCGCAGTGCTCCTTTTGGCGGCGCTGGGCTGTATCGGCTGCGGCGCTTCCAAGTATGAAGAACGTCTGGCCGCCACGTCGACGTATTTCCGCTACAAGGAAAAGCTGGACTCCAATTTGCAGGAGATTTTTCACGACGAAGCCACAGGAATTCAAATCCGCCCGCCGCGCGGTTTTGACCGAATCCCCGCCCCCAAAGCGACCGAAGGACCGGACGGCGAGTTGCTCATTCCCGAATTAGACGACCGCCAGCCGCCGTTTTTCCTCGAGGAACTCCCCGGCATGATCGCCGCCTGGCGAACCGAAGTTCGTGCGGTCGTCGATAGCGACGCGCAGACCTCGACCGCTTACTTCTATGTGCTCAGCAGTTTGGGCCCGGCGGCTGACGGCAGCGACGGGAGCTTTCGAAACCAAGTGTTGGATCAACTCAATCGCGAACTGGGCATGGATCTAAAGGCCGGTTCGCTGAACGAAGTCGCCTACCCGGCCAACAGCCAGATTGGATTCGTCCCCCAGGTGGTCTACTTCGAACGCTCGTTCGTGCCGGAGCCGCTCATTGACGACTTGTCGATGGAATTCGCCGTGTACTTCCACGACGCGGTCGATGAAACCGTCTGCGTGATGACCATCTATCCTAAGAATGTCGCCGGGTTGAACGAGTTGAAGGATAAGATTGAACTGAGTTTGCAAACCCTGGCCATCAAAGCCGTCAAGTCCGATGGTGGCGGCGGCTCCTCCGGCGATGGCGAAAAGCCCAAACGATCCGGCGGACTATGACTGCCGCGAGTCGGGCGGGGAGGGGAGACGAGCCGGTGTCGATTCTCAACGGGAAGACCGCTGTTGACCTAAATCGCGGATCGCACCAGAATGCATGCCCAATGATGCGGAGTCTTCTCCAAGATCCGACGGAACTCAACGACGAAATACGTTGTCTTTATGCCGCTTGACGGCTGACAGGGCGGGCCAAACGTGTTAATAAGCTTTCTGACTTCGCGATATCCCCGATCAACCGAACCGATTTCCATGCGAATCGGCACGGCCGGGATTCTTCGATCATGCAAGGAGGCGTGAATGGGTGTTCCCATTTCGCAGATGTGGACGGTCGCGTCCTACGTGATAGGCAAAAAGCTCCGCGGTGAGCGGCGGTATCCCATCGTGCTGATGTTGGAACCGCTGTTCCGCTGCAACCTCGCTTGCGCCGGCTGCGGAAAGATTCAATACCCCGCCGATATTCTCAAGCAGAACATGCCGGTCGACAAAGCGCTCGCCGCCGTTGACGAGTGCGGCGCACCGATCGTCTCCATCCCCGGCGGCGAACCGCTGCTGCATCCCCAAATCCATGAAATCGTTGAGGGGATCGTCGCCCGCAAGAAATACGTCTACCTGTGCACCAACGCCATTTTGCTGGAAAAGCACCTGCATCGGTTCCAGCCGTCGAAATACCTCAGCTTCTCCGTGCATGTGGACGGTCTCCGCGAGGAACACGACGAAGCGGTCTGCCGCGAAGGGGTCTACGAAACGGCCATTGCCGCCGTCAAAGCGGCAATTGCGCAGGGGTTTCGCGTGACGACCAATACCACGCTGTTCGACAATGCCGATCCCGAGCGCTATCGTGAATTCTTTGACGCCATGACGGAGCTGGGCGTTGAGGGAATGATGCTCTCTCCCGGCTACAGCTACGAAAAGGCGCCCGACCAGGATCACTTTCTCAAGCGCGAAGCAACTAAGAGCCTGTTCCGCCAGCTATTGGATAATCCGAAACCGCGGTGGCGATTCAATCAGTCTCCGCTGTTTCTGGAATTCCTCAAAGGGGACTGGGATCTCACCTGCACGCCATGGGGCAATCCCACGTACAACGTCTTCGGCTGGCAGAAACCGTGCTACCTGTTGCAGGAAGGTTATGCGGAAACGTTCCAGGAGTTGCTGGAAACAACTGAGTGGGAGAGTTACGGCATTCAAAGCGGCAATACCCACTGCAACGACTGCATGGTGCATTGCGGACACGAGCCGACGGCCGTCGATGAAACCTTTGGCAGCTTGCGGGGATTTTTTCAGACGGCACGTCTGACGCTTTTCGGCCCGCGCCGCCGCGATGAAACACCGCAAGCACCCCCGCCGCGGACCGTCCCCGCGCCGCACTTGCCGCCGCGGGAGTTGGTGCAGTTGGAAACGTCGCCGCGGTAACCGCCCCTATTTGCCCCGGCCGGTGATCGGGTAGGCAGGGTCCTGAAACGCCTTCCCCGTGTGACAACCGGGTGGGACGAGGCCGTCGATGAACGCTTCGTCTTCGTCGGTGATCGTCACCTCCAGCGCAGCCACGTTGTCGGCATATTGCTCCATCGTTCGTGGACCGATGATGATCGACGTCAAAATCGGATTCGCCAAGCACCAGGCGAGTGCGAATTGGCTTGGCGCGACCCCTTTCTTTTCGCAATGGGCCGGGATCTGCTGGGCGGCGAGAAAACTCTCTTCTCGCATTTCCGCCTGCTGAATCCGCTTGTCGTTCCGTGCCGCGCGGCTTCCTTCGGGGAACGGCTCTCCGGTCCGGTACTTGCCCGTCAAGACGCCGCGCGCCAGCGGACTATAACTGACGACGCCGATTCCGTGCGCCTGACACCGCGGCAACACATCCACCTCTATATTGCGGTTTCAGATGTTATACAGCGGTTGCACGCAGACGAAGCGGTTCAGGTTCAGTTTGTCGCTCTTCCAGAGCGCCTCACTCAACCGCCACGCGCGGAAATTGGAACAAGCCACATACCGCACGCGGCCGGAGCGGACCATGTCGTCGAGTGCCCGCAGTGACTCTTCGATCGGCGTGTCGTAATCCGG
>CALFYU010000030.1 GCA_937952455.1 uncultured Planctomycetaceae bacterium | reverse complement strand
TATCCCGCGGTGACCGGATTGTCGAGTAAGTGGCTTCGTCTCGTTGTCTCTTCCTCAGTTCCTTTCCTCGGTGGGCGGCGCCGCTACGGTCGCCTCAGTCGCTGGATTACCCCGCATGGCCCCGGCAGCAGACGAAAAGGCTCCTCAATCGGAATCACTGGTTAAAAAGCTCTACGAGTCCTTATCCGACGAGCAGCGAAAGCAAATTTGTTTCGAATGGGATCACATCGACGGCGACCGCGGACTTTTGCGGACGCGGGTGGCGAACAACTGGCAGATCACCGATAAGGATAAGTACAACGTTGCCAGTTCGTTCTACACCAAAGATCAGCAGGAAATGATCGAGGCGATTTTCTACGGGCTGTACAATCCCGATTGGAAAAAGCAAATCCTCAAACAGCTCAAAGACGATGCCGGCGGATACGGCAAACAACAAACGATCGCCATCTTCGGGCATCCGGGCAGTGGGAAGTTTGAATTCGTAATGACGGGGCGGCACCTGACGATCCGCTGCGACGGCGACAGCACGGACCACGTGGCCTTCGGCGGGCCGATTTTCTACGGGCACGCCGCGCAAGGCTTCAACGAAGCGCCGGACCACCCCGGCAACGTTTATTGGCATCAGGCGCTCAAAGCCAACGCGCTTTACAAAATGCTCGACGGCAAACAGCGCAAGCTGGCACTGATTGAGTCGGCACCAGAAGAAAGCGCAGTCGATTTTCAAGGAAGTCAGGGAGCGTTCGACGGAATTCCGATCAGCGAATTGTCGAGCGACCAGAAGGAGCACGCTCAAGGAGTTCTCAAAACGCTTTTGGAACCGTATCGCGATTCGGACCGCACCGAGGCGATGAAACTGCTCAACGCCAAAGGCGGTCTCGACAAATGCCACCTCGCGTTCTACAAGTCCGAGGACATCGGCGAGGACGGCGTGTGGGACATCTGGCGCTTGGAAGGCCCGGCGTTTGTCTGGCATTTCCGCGGCGCCCCGCACGTGCACGTCTGGGTGAACGTCGCGGACGATGACTCCGTGGAGTTGAATGCTTAGCGCCCCGCGATCTTGAATGAGCGCCGCGCCGCGACAAAGCGGACGGCGTGCCATTTCAAAAGGTGGTACGTGCGGATGGGCCGGGCATCTTGCAGCGCAACAATTTGCCGTCGCCGTGTTCTTTTCCATTTGTGTCGATTTCGATGCGGCTGGCTTGTCGCGGCGATGCGAAATCGAAAAGAGCGGGAAAGCACTGCTTGACAGCCGGGGTCATCTCGCGATATATGTGCTTGCTTGAATTTTGGAGTTCACGAAATGAGTGAGTTGCTGTCAGACCACGCGCAGCACCACGAACGGCGGACTCCGATTCACGTTGAGAGTCTTGCGGATTTCAACGACAGAGTTTTCAGTCATTTCACTTTGGTTTTCACCCGGGCCATCACAGCACGTGTCCCATCTGATCGACTTGTCGGCCCCTCGTTGACGTCGTGTTAATCTGGGCAGCGTGTTTGTTTGGTCCTGAGTTGAATATTCATGTTTCGTGTCGCGGGTTGCGGCAACCGCCAAGTTTCGACCTTTAGTCGATATGGCGTGTGCTGCAGCAGGCGGGACGGGGCAGCTTTCATATATGGGGAATCGGGCGCATGCCGAAGATGTCGATGAATGAAGTGACCACGTTCCGTTGGTCATTTATTGAAGACGTCACAGCATTTTCAAAAGCGGGCCTGGACGGCATCGGCGTTTGGCGGAATAAGATCGCGGAATTCGGCGAGGAACGCGCCGCCGAATTGCTGCAGGAATACGAACTCCCGGTGTCCAGCCTCTCCTGGGCGGGGGGATTTACCGGCACACACGGTTATTCCTACCGCGAAATGGTCGACGACGCGCGGGACGCCATTCGCCTGGCCGGCGACCTGCGGGCCGCCTGTCTGGTGCTAATCAGCGGGGGGCGCAATGGCCACACGGTCAATCACCGCCGCCGGCTGTTGTGCGAAGCATTAACCGAATTGGGAGACTTGGCCGCCGAGCACCAAGTCGAATTGGCACTGCAGCCGGTTCGCGAAGATTTGTGCGGCCATTGGTCGTTCTTGTCCTCGATCGACCAAGTGATGGACATTCTCGACGCCTGCGACCATCCCTACGTGGGAATGGCGTTTGACACGTTCCATCTGGCCGGTGAAACGGACCTGGTTTCGCGAATCGGATCGATCTTGCCGTACGTGACCACGGTGCAACTCACCGACGCCGGTCCCGCCCCGCAGTCGCTCACCGAACAAGTGATGTTGGGAGACGGACGCTTGCCGTTGGCCGGCATCGTCGACGCCTTCGAGCGTGGTGGGTACGACGGATTCTTTGACGTGGCAATCTGGTCCGAGCGGCTTTGGCAATCCGACTACGACCGCGTGCTCAATCGCTGCCGCGCGCGGTTCGACCGATTGCTGCTCGACGCTGCCCGTCAACAGACGCCGCAAGCCATTCCATCGAAGTAGCCGCCGCCGAATTTCCGGCGAGCGACTTGCGGCGAGCGGCCGGCGGTGTCATTCTAATAGCGTCTCTCGGCGTGCCCCTCAGGTTGCGTCGTTGCACCATGCGACATCCCTTGGGCGCCGACGGTCTTGTGCAGCGATGACTCCGCACTCTCCGTTGTGCCCAAACGCGGGCGACCGCTTGCGGACGGTCGGTTTCTGCCGCGGCATACTCGACACGAAAAGTCCTAACCATGGTCCACGAGTTCATTACGCTTGAGCAGTTGGCCGCACGATTGGGGCGAGATCGTCGCGAACTGGAAAAGGAAGTCAACCGCGGCCGCTTGCCCGGCCAAAAGGTCGAAGGCCAGTGGCGATTCCATTCCTCCGAGATCACACAATGGTTGGAAATGGAAATGCGGGACTACAGCGACGAGGAATTATTGGTCGTCGAGGGAGCACAGATTTCGGCCGACGTGGAGGGAGGAACCCCCGTTAGCCGCCTGTTGCATCTGGAGACGACCGAGGTCCCCTTGGAAGCAAAGACCAAACGTTCGGTGCTTGAGAGCCTGATCGAAGTGGCGGGACGCACCTGGCAGGTGTGGCAGCCTGCCACAATTCTGCAAGCCGTGCAAGACCGCGAAAGCGTCTTTCCCACGGGATACGAAAACGGAGTCGCCATTCCGCACCCCCGTTCCCCGCAGCCCGATGCGCTGGGAGAGTCGATCATCGCCTACGGCCGCACGCTCTCGGGCATAGCCTTCGGCGCTCCCAAGCGAAGTCTGACCGACATCTTTTTCCTGGTGCTCTGCCGGGACTCCCGCTCACATCTTTTGGTCCTCGCGCGGTTGGGACGCATGCTGCAGTTGCCGGGATTCGTCGATGAGCTGCGCAGCGCCCCCGATCCGCGGAGTTCATACGACGTCATCTGCGAGGCCGACCGTCGCCTATCGGACGATTCTTGAGCCGAATCCCGCGTTCGCCGCGATCGATTCGCACGCGGCATTGATTTCTCGGGGCGGGCCCCGATAATTACCTTCCGGCCCTAACAACCGCGACGTTGCTCCCGACCGGCCGCGTCGCAGTGCCACCTCAGCCATCATCACCCGTTGTGCGAATTCCCATGTTGAGTCCGTCGAGTCATCCCCAACATTCCACCGCCGGCGCAGCGAAAAATCCGGTGCCGCACACCGACGCAGCGGCAAGCGGGGACTTGTGTTGCGAAGGAGCGGTCGGGGGGTGCGGCGAGGGGGAAGCCGCTTCCGGTGCAGAACAGGATGAGACCGGCAGCAGTTGCCCCACGCCACTCTCCTGGCGCGGCGTATTGAAGCAGTTTCACGCCGACGCAACTCCCGCCATCGTCCAGCGAGACGGCTATCAGCTGTATTGCCGCTCCTGGGGAAGCGGAGACCCGTTGTATTTCCTTGGCGGTTTCAGCGGGACGAGCGAGTTATTCGCGCTGACCGCGTCGCTATTGCGCGATGAATTTCGCTGCGTGCTCTTTGACGAGTTCACCGCTGAGCCGCAACCGCAACTGCCACCGCGCCAAGTATCCGTGTCCCAAGCCGTCGACGATTTGTTTGCCGTCGCTGACCACTTCCACGACGACGTCATCTCGCTCTACGGCGCGTCGGTGGGCGGCGGACTGGGATGGGCGGCGATGGCCGCTCGACCGGACCGCGTTCGCCGTGCCGCACTGCAGGGAGCATTCGCCCATCGCCGCTTTTCCATCGCCGAGCGGACGTTGATGTCGGTCGCGCAGTTTTTCCCAGCACGCGTGCGAAACGTTCCGCTGTGGGCCAGCGTACACAAGCAAAACCACAGCTTGTGGTTTCCGCCGATTGACGGTTCGCGGTGGAAATTCTTAGTCGAGAACTGCGGCGACGTGCCACTGCGGGTGATCGCGCGACGGGCAGCGCTCGGGCAGCAGATCGACATCCGCGCGCAGTTGTCAGAAATTCGACAACCGACGTTTATCATCCGCACCGAAGGCGAAGGCCGCATCGCGTCAACTTGTCAGGCAGAGTTGATTGAACGGTTGCCGAGTGTTGACGACGTGTGGATCGACAACACCGGGCAGATCCCGTATTTGACGCATCCGCATCGATTGTCGAAATTGTTGAAACCATTCTTCCACGGCGAGCCGCTTTTGGTGGCCGACAATGTTCCAACAGCCGCCGTCGATATTGCGGCGAGTCCTTTTGCCAGGTCGACGGAGACTCATGACGATTGAACTTCCCGAACCGTTGGACGTC
>CALFYU010000029.1 GCA_937952455.1 uncultured Planctomycetaceae bacterium | reverse complement strand
GCATGGCCATCGCCCCTAGGCCGGTCAATACTGAGCCTTGTAAGAACGTGCGGCGATTCGTCGTCGGCATCGGCTGGCCTCCTTTGTCGGATGGATACTTGTCGATTGGCGTTGGGTGCCACTGGCTTTGCCAGTGCATGTGTAAAAGTTTCACTCAATTAAGAAGCACCGGCAGAGCCTGTGGCACCCCAATTTTAGGTTTGACAACGCACTAGCCATCATTGTGCCAGGGCTTTGCGCAATTTGCCACGCCAACCGGGTTCCGTCCATACGCGGCACGGCGTATAATCCCCATCAGCGTGAGCGACGGCGCCCGCCACGAATCACCCATTCCCCTCGAATGCAAGAAATCACATGGGACTTGAAAATAGAGACTACGCCCGCGGCAACACCGGTGGCGGAGGAGGCTTTGGCGGCTACGGCTATGCCGGTGACAACTGGGCGATCAAGTATCTCTTAGTCGCCAACATCGCCGTGTTCTTGCTGCAGCAATTTTCGAAACAGCAAGTCGTCGTCAACGGCTTTATGGTGATGGACGACCGCTTGTCGAATTGGCTCAGTCTGAGTCTGGCCGACATCATGCACCTGGAATTGTGGCGGCTGGTGACCTACGGATTCTGCCACGCCAACTTCCAGCATATCTTTTTCAATATGTTTGTGCTGTGGATGTTCGGCCGGCTGGTGGAACCGATCTACGGCTCGAAGGAGTTTCTGGCGTTTTATCTCACGGGCATCGTCATCAGCGGGTTGTGCCACATCGGCTTGCAGCTCGTCGACGGCAGCATCGCGGGCGTGGTCGGTGCCTCGGGCGGGGTCAATGCGGTGGTGTTCTTGTGCGCCATGATCTATCCGCGAATGACCGTGTTGTTTATGTTTATCATCCCGATCGAATTTCGCTTTTTGGCGGTGGGATACGCGCTCATTGATCTATTTGGCGTCCTGGGCGGCAGCCAATCGGTCGTCGCTCACGCAGCCCACTTGGGGGGAGCGGCATTCGGGGTCGCCTATAAATACTACGGCTGGCGGATACTGCCGCTGTTCAATTTCCGCAAATGGAACCGTCCGCGACGGCCTCCCAGAGCCAATCCGGACATCCACGCCTACCGTCCGCCCGAAAAGCCGCAATCGTCCAACCTCGACAGCCGCGTCGACGAGATCCTCATTAAGATACAACAACACGGCGAGGCGAGCTTGACCGATGAGGAGCGCCAAATCCTCACCGACGCGAGCAACAAATACAAGAACCGCCCGTAATCACACACCGTGCGGCGGGTGCGACTGGCGGCTTGCCCGCCAGTGCAAACCGAGTTCCGTTAATAAACACTGGCGTACGAGCCGCCAGTGCCACCCAACGCCTAATCCACAAACAAAAACTCATTCGCGTTAAACAACAGCCGGCAGGCATTTGCCAAACCATGTTGCCCCGCATACGCCACGAGCGTCTGTAACTCCCGCTCATGCGGCGCGCGGCCCAGAGCGGTTTGGAACGCGAATTCGATTTGCGCCGGCAGTTGGTCGGCATGTTGCTCGGCCCGGGCGGCGAAGTGCTCCGCTTGTCGTACCATGAACTTGTTGTTCAGCAGCGCCAACGCCTGCAGCGCCGTGACCGTCGAGTTGCGGACCGGCACGTTCTGGGACGGGTCGGCGCAATCGAGCGTCTCCATAAACGGATCGGGAACCGAGCGGACGATGAACCGGTAAATGCTCCGCCGCAGCCCGCGGGGATCGTCCGGATCGTGCTTGTCGTACAAGTAGTGCGGCGAGTGATCATCGATGAACCCGAACAAATCGAAACCGGGGCCGTACATTTCGGTATTCAGCTTTCCGCTGACCTCCAGCACGGAATCGCGGAGTGCTTCCGCTTCCAATTGCCGGCGGTTGGCCCGCCAAAGATATTGATTGCCCGAATCGATTTTGGCGTATTGTTCATCGTGCTCCGAGGATTGGCGATAGACCGCGCTGGTCACGATCAACTTGTGCAGCCGTTTGAGTGACTGCCCATTGTCGCGAAAATCGGCCGCCAGCCAGTCGAGCAATTCCGGATGCGTGGGCAAGGCCCCCATGCGTCCGAAATCGTTGGGGCTATCGACGATTCCGCGGCCGAAGTGGTAATGCCACACGCGATTGACGATCGATCGCCACGTGAGCGGATTGTTCGTGTCGGTGATCCAATCTGCCAATTGGATGCGGCGCGCTCCCTCGTCGTCGGGGTTGTCCAGTTCAAACCGCGACGGTAACTCAGGCAGACAACTTATGGTCCCCGGGCCCACGATCGCAGCGGGTTGCTTTTCGCTGCCCCGCACAAGCAAATGGATCGGCCGTGGATGTCCTCCGGTGGGGCTGAAGTTGGCTGTTTTGGGAAATGTCGTCGCCGCGGCATAGACCAGCGGCGGCTTCGGCAATTCGGCCAGCGACGTTTCAACCACTTTGAGTTGTTGTTCGAGATCAGCGGCGGCGGGATTTTCTGCGGTTTCCTTTTTCGCCGCCTCAATTCGCGTCCGCAAGTCGTCGCGTTGAGCCTGCAGTTCCCGCCGCTGGGCTTCCACCTGCGGATCGACGTCATAGGGGCGATCCGCGCGATCGATTCCGGCGAACACCGCCTGCAGGCTGTAGTAGTCCTCTTGGGTGATCGGATCGAACTTGTGATCGTGGCAGCGCGCACAATGGACCGTCAGGCTGCAGAACGTGGCCATCGTATTGGTAACCATGTCGTCTCGGTCGAGATTGCGGGTGATCGCCTTGTCCAGCGTGCCTTCGCGAAGTTCGACGTGCCCCACAAAATCCCACGGACCGGCGACAATAAAACCGGTGGCAATCACGCCGTCCGAATCATCGGGCGACAATACGTCACCGGCGAGTTGTTCCTTGACGAATTGTGCATACGGCTTGTCGTCGTTGAAGGAGCGAATCACATAGTCGCGATATGGCCAAGCGTGAGGGCGGCGTTTGTCCTTGTCGTAGCCGTGCGTGTCGCCGTAATGCACGACATCCAGCCAATGCCGCGCCCAGCGTTCACCGTATCGCGGAGAGGCAAGCAGGCGGTCAACCAGTTTTTCATACGCGTGCGGATCATCATCGCCCACGAATGCGTCGATCTCCTTCAACGTGGGCGGCAAGCCGTGCAGGTCGAACGTCAACCGGCGAATCAGTGTCCGGCGATTTGCTTCGGGACTGGGGGTGAGTTGTTGCTCTAAAAGCTTTTGCAGAACGAAATCGTCGATCGGCGTGCGGATCCATGCCGACGACGTTTCCGGCACCGGCGGTTGCGCGATGGGCTGCAGCGACCACCAGTCGGCGCCACCCGGTTTCGCTGTGAGGATTTTCTTCTCCGGCCAATTGGCCCCGGATTCGATCCATTGTCGCAGAATCGCCACCTCTTCTTCGGTCAGCGGGGGACCGCCTTCGGGCATCGCCGGATCGTCTCCCGTCACGAAATCGATCAGCAGACTCTCGTCCGGATTCGAGCCGCTGATCACTTCGCCGCTCTCGCCACCTGCGCCAAGTCCCTTGGCGCGGGAAAGGTCCAAGCCTCCCTTCGGTTCGTCCCCGCTATGACAACGGACGCAACGCTGCTCAAGGAGCGGGGCGACGCGCTCGATGAAGAACGCATCATCCGCGTGTACATCCTGTGGGAGCATCAACAACGTCAACAGAATGGCGATCACAGTTCGCATTGGCATTTTGGGCTGATTGTAGAGTTTCTAAAGGTCAGTCTTGAGTATATCGGGCGCAGCGACAAATGCCGAGTTCAGCGAGCCAATTGAGGCCGGGCGTCGATGTCTCCCACCATGAACCACCGAGGCGTGATTTCACCGCGGCGTCGCTTTCCCGCACCGCACGACGCCGGTACACTCGAACGGCTGAGGGTATCCGGGATTCACACGAAAAGCATAAGGGAAACAGCGATGGCGTTTTTCACCGACATTTCCAAGATTGAATACGAAGGTCCCCAGAGCAGAAACCCGCTGGCGTTTCGGCACTACAACGCCGACGAAATGGTCGAAGGCCGCACGATGCGGGATCATTTGCGCTTCAGCGTCTGTTATTGGCACACGTTTCGCGGAACGGGAGCGGACCCGTTCGGCGCCGGCACGTTGCAGCGGCCTTGGGATGACGGAACGGAAAGTGTCGAGAACGCCAAGAACCGCGTGCGGGTGGCGTTTGAGTTCATCGAAAAGCTCGGCGCGCCGTTCTATTGTTTTCACGACCGCGACGTCGCCCCGGAAGGGGCCAACCTGGCGGAAAGCTACAAAAACCTGGATGCCGTGGCCGACGTTCTCGAAGAAGAACAACAGCGGAGCGGCATCAAGCTGTTGTGGGGGACGGCCAATCTGTTCTCACACCCGCGGTATCTGCATGGCGCGGCGACCTCGTGCAACGCCGACGTCTTCGCCTATGCGGCAGCCCAAGTCAAGAAAGCCATGGAAGTCACGCACCGCTTAGGGGGCGAGAACTATGTCTTCTGGGGCGGCCGCGAAGGATACATGAATCTGTACAACACCGACATGAAGCGCGAGCTGGACCACTTGGCCAAGTTCATGCACATGGCCGTTGATCACGCAAAGACCATTGGCTTTACCGGCCAGTTTCTATTCGAACCAAAGCCCAAGGAGCCGACGAAGCACCAGTACGACTTTGACGCGGCCGCTTGTCTGAATTTCCTGCGGCAATATGACCTGCTGGATCACGTCAAGTTGAACATCGAAACCAATCACGCGACGCTCGCGGGACACACGATGGCGCATGAATTGGTCTACTCATCAATCCAAGGCGCGCTGGGCAGCATCGACGCCAACACGGGCGACTTGCTGTTGGGTTGGGACACTGACCAGTTTCCCACGGACATCTATCTCACGACGCAATGCATGCTGGCGATTTTGGATCAAGGGGGATTGGCACCCGGCGGAGTGAACTTCGATGCCAAAGTCCGCCGCGAAAGTTTCGAGCCGGTCGATTTGTTCCATGCGCACATCGGCGGCATGGACGCCTTTGCCCGCGGCTTGAAGATTGCGGCCGCCATTCGCGCGGACGGCGTCTTGACGGATTTCGTGAAGACACGTTACCGCAGTTACGATGCCGGAATCGGCGCCAAGATTGAATCGGGCGCAGCGAGCTTCGAGGACCTTGCCGCGTACATGCTGGAAGCGGGAGACGTGCAGCCGAACGAAAGCGGTCGGCAGGAAATGCTGGAAAATCTGGTCAACATGTATTTGTAGCGGCCGGTGGGCGGAATGTCGGAAGAGTTTCCAGACCCCAGTTGCGGCCCGTTCGTGAGTCTCCCAGACTCGTGTGTGCGCGACGCCTCAGAGTGTCTGGGACCCCGTAATAGAAAGAAGCGGCTGGCGAGAACCAGCCGCTTCTTCTTGTTGTTACCCGTGTACCGGAGAATCCGGCAGTCATTTGTTTACTGAGACTCGCCCAGGCGACTACTTCTTCTTCTTCTTTTTGGTCGCCTTTTTCTTGGTGGCCTTTTTCTTTTTGGCTACCTTCTTTTTGTTGTTCTTCTTCTTGGCGGTCTTTTTATTGGCCGCCTTCTTCTTCTTCACGGCCTTCTTCTTAGCCGTCTTCTTCTTGGTTGCTGCCTTCTTGACAGCTCTCTTCTTCGCTGCTTTTTTCTTGGCCACAGAAGTTCCTCCTTACAGAGCCAATCTTGGTAGCCGTCTTGCCGCTGGCACCGGGCTTTTCTTTCGGCAGAGACGAACCACACAACACCGAAACATGAATCCATTCCAACTTGTCATACGTGACAAGTGGCAGGAACGCTCAATGTTCAACGGCCATTTTGTCTACCGCCAAATCTGCAAAAGATTTGAAGCGATCCATGACGAACGAGCCGTTGAAAATTCAGAGTGTTCACTTGACACGTGGACATGGTAAGCATTTCGAAAGATTGTGCAAGATGATTGTGCCGCATTTTTTGTTTCAATTGCTTTGCTGCGAATGCTTTGCGCGGACCGCCTTGGAAGAACTTGCGATCCCAACACGGAGCGAACGCATTGATCGACGAATAACGCTGCGCGCAAAACAACGCGAAAACCCCTGGAAAAATAGTGGTTTTCGCGTTGTTTGATTTTCGAAGTGAAACGGCGCTCATCGCACAATGGCACGGACGTATTACCAACCACCCCTTAAAAACAGGCTCGCATCGACGTTAAAAAATTTTTTTTAAACTTTCAATTTTTTTATCAAAAAATCGATGAAATGACCCGCATGGGCCACCTAAGAAACCGCCGATAGCGTTTCTTGCATGTAACGAAAACTCTCCCTGGCGATGTGTTCGGCGCCCGGTTTGTAATCAAAAACCTCCACCGACACCCAACCGTCATACCCCACTTCCAACAGCGCGCTGAAGATCGGCGCGAAATCGGTCTCCCCCATTCCCGGTCCCAACAGGTTGCTGTCATTGACATGAAAGTGACCGATCACGTCGGCATGCCGTCGGATCAATTCGGGGATCGGATCCGGCTCGCTTAACATGGCCTTCACATCCTGGTGCAACACAAAGTTCGGATGATCCACCAAAGCCATCAGCTCCACGGCATCCGCGCAGGTGGTAATGAAGTTCGTCTCCTGCGGCGTCAGCGGTTCCATGCACAACTTCACGTTGAGATCATTCAATACCGGCATCGCCTGTTTGAAAACTTCAGCTGCATGGGCCATCCCCTGCTCGCGCGAAAGCCCCTCTTCCAGATACCGCTGTTGGGGCGAACCGAACACTAGCACGTCCCCTCCCAAATCGGCGCAGGCCCGTGCGAGTTCCTGCAGATACTCCGCCGTCGCGCGGCGGACGGCCGTATCAGCGGTCGTGAGGTGCAATCCCTCGGTCTTGGCCAGAAGCCAGTGTAGGCCAACGACTTCCAGCCCGGCATCCTCCGCCTGCTTCCGCAGCGTCCGCCGCTGCTCAGCCGAGACGCTGGTGACTCGGTCAGCCAGCGTGAACGGTGCCACCTCGATCCCGGTGTACCCCACATCGGCGATAAACCGGCACTGTTTTTCCCAGTCCCAGTCCACAAACAACTCTTGGCAAATGGCGAATTTCATGCTCGATCTCCTCTCACAATTTTCTTTAGCGTGTATTCGTTGGCGACCGCGCGCGAGAACACCGGTCCGCTTTCCATATTCGAGGCGCCCCAAGGCATCGACACGGCGCGGCCGCGCCGCGGGTCGCTCGTTCTCAGATCCCGTTTCAAAACCCGGTTGCGCCTGTTCCTGAAACTGCCAAACACGTGTGGGAGTGACGTTTCAGACGGTTTTGAAACCAACCGTAGAGAATAACAGCCATCACCGGCCCCGACGAGTCTCTGCGGCCGGTTTGTTGTCCACTCCGGCGCAACGGCTAGAATGCGTGTTGGCAGTTCCACTTGTGGGCTTATTGAAAAATCAGCAATGCCCGGTTTTCGCGTGCCACTGCTGGTTTGTCTGGCAGCGTTTTACCCCTGGCGCCGTTCGCACTGGCGGACAAGCCGCCAGTCGCACCCCTTTTCAACGGTCAGTTGGCGCGCAGCGCAGCTTTGAATAGGCAACATGTCCACGCTCTATTTTTGGATAACAGTCAGCGGCTATCTGTTGACGCTGCTCCTGGTCCCGGTGGTGCTGCTGCAAAAGAAGCGGCCGGTCTCGACGGGCGCGTGGACGCTGTCGATCATTCTCGCGCCCTATGTCCGCGCCCTGGTGTACCTCGTCTTCGGGATCAATCGCGTCCAACGGCGCGTCAGAGGTAAGACGGCCGCCGACATCAAAATTTCGCGATTGCTGCCGGAATTGTCGCGTTATCAATTGTTGCCCCGCGAGGGACTTTCGCCCCGGCATCAGCGGCTTGTACGGCTGGTGAACCGACTCTCCTCGACGAGGCCCACCATCGACAACCGCATCGAATTGCTCAACGATACGAACCGGACGTTGGGGCTGATTGAGCAGGCCATACGCTCAGCGAAACGTTCCTTACATTTGGAGTATTACATATGGCAGCCCGACCGCACGGGCACCCGCGTGCGGGACTTGCTTATCGAAAAGGCCCGGGAGGGGGTCACTGTGCGGTTCCTGTACGACGGGATTGGTTCATTCTTCCTGAGCCGCAAGTTCTTAAAACCGATGATCGATGCGGGGATTCACGTCGCCGCCTTTTTGCCCGGGCGTTCGTTTCTCGAGCGTTGGTCGATCAATCTGCGAAGCCATCGCAAGATCGTGATCGTCGACGGACAGATCGGCTTCACGGGGGGCATGAACATCGGCGACGAATATCTCGGCCGCGATCCGCAGTTTGGATATTGGCGCGACACGCATCTCAAACTGCGCGGGCCCGTGGTCCTGCAGTTGCAGCAGGTATTCGCCGAAGATTGGTACTACGCGGTCGGCGAAGAACTCACGCAGCCGGAACTCTACCCGGACCCGAATATCACCGGCGACAACGTGGCGCAAGTCGTCTCGTCGGGACCGGTCGATGAATTCAATTCGTTTCACGCCTTGTTCTTCGCGGCGATTGCCAACGCCGAACACAGCGTTACGATGGCGACCAGCTACTTCATCCCCACCGAACCGCTGTTGGCGGCATTGACGACGGCTGCATTTCGCGGCGTGAAGGTCCGGCTGTTACTGTCGGGCCGGGGCAGTTATCGCTGGATGCTTTATGCGGGGCGGGCGTATTACGACGTGCTGCTGGACGCGGGTGTCGAGATCTATGAGTATCAAAAGGGGCTGCTGCACTGCAAAACTCTGACCGTCGACGGCAATTGGTCGCTTGTCGGAACCGCGAACTTCGACGTGCGGAGCCTGCTGCTGAATTTTGAAGTGGGTGTGGCCGTCTACGACGAAGAAATGGCGCGGCAACTGGAAACCGTGTTTGAAAAAGACGTCGCCGTCGCACAGCCCATCGACGTCGAAACCTGGCAGCGCCGCGGCGTGGGACAGCGCGTGATCGAAAATTCGCTGAAGCTCTTCTCGCCTGTGTTGTGACGCGCCTTACGGCGCGGTGTCGTCGTGGTCGCGGAGTTCTTTCTGGGCGGCGTCCTTCCAGGGTGACTGGGCCGGGATCTCCGGTTTGACGTAAAACTCGCTCAGATCGAGCTGATTCTTTGATTCGCGTTCCAGCAATGTCAGCCGTTTCTCCATCTGCAGCAACTTGGCCTGCAAGGCAGCGATGAGCGACTCCTGCGAGTTCTTTGGTTGCGGGCGGGGGACGGCCGGATAGCCGAGATGACGCTGCAAGGCGGCGAACATGTAGAGCGGGTCGCGGCCGCGGTTCGCGTAAGCGATCCGCCCCGCTTTGCTGCTGAACAGTACCGGTTCGGGCGGTTCAAAGTCGGCGTTGCGGCTGGAGCGGCGGAATTCATCGACAAAATATTGCGAGCGGAGTGAGATCAAGTCGGCGAAGTCGGTGGTCCCCAACTTCAGCCGCGTTCGCGAAATCCACTGGGACCAATTCTCATCATAAAGCGGATCGCTAGACATCGCCTGCATGCCGCGGTCATAGCCGAGTTTGTTACGACTAAGACATTCAAATTGATAGACGAATAACCCGGCGGGCGTCGGTCCCTTGGTGCGGTACTCGGCTTCGTGCTGCAGAATCTCCAGCGCCGTGCGCTGGTCGAAGCGGGAATAGTCATCCTCGGCGGCGGCCACGATGAAGGTTTGGAATTCGGTGAAATAGTGTCTAAGCCGCGCCATGCCCGCGGCCATGTGGCCGTTGAGCACCATTTCGCCGACCAGAAAGTCGATCGCCATCGGCAATTTCGTAGTCGCCAGGATTTCTTCCTTTAATCCGATCAGGATTTCCTGGGACGGAATGTTCTCCTCCAAGCGCTCGCGGAACGTACGGAAGAAATAGGCCTGTTCCACATATTCTTCGATGTCGAGCAAGGCGTATGACATGGACCGCCGGGAAATGTTTTGTGGAGAGGAACGGTGGACATCACAACTCCGCCCACGCGCGCCGGGTTATTTCCTAATCAATAACTCAGCCGCGCGATCCATGCTCAGAGTCTCGTCGATGAGGGTCAAGTTGCCCTGTGCGGCGTCGTAGACGGCTTGCAGCGGCTTCAATTCGTTAGGGGGAACCTCCTTGGTTCCGGCGACGATCAATTCGCCCGGCGCCGCCAGTGCGGCCAGTCCACCCAATCCGCCATACTTGAGCGCGCCGGGCAACAGCATCGGATCATCAATCGATTTGATTTTCTCAAAACCGAAACCGTTGGCATCGACCACGGTCTTCGCGACGGCGTTTCCAGCCAATCCCCGCGCCAGCAACGCCCACGGTCCCGCTTCACCGGTGCCGATGAGGTGGATCGTGTTGATGTTCTCGTCCTCAACCATCGTGCCAATCACGGTCAGGATGTCCCGAACGCGGTTGGCCAATACGGACCGGTTGTAGGCCACCGTGTAGCCGGCGTATTTCTCATCCAGCGCCGGGTACTTGGGCTTTTCTCCTTCGGGCACAAACTCGCCTGTGAGAAACAAATCGGCGGTGACCACCGCATAACCGGCGTCGAGCAATTCCTGCACGGCCGAGCGCGGTTCGCCGTCATCTGTGAACAGACCGGCCTTGCCGTCGGGATGCACCCACAACACGGCATCGCCGGTGAAGTCGGGCGAAACGAGTGCAATGAGCGGCACTTGCTCCTTCGCGCCCGCACGGCCGACGACCAGTTTGTAGACGTCAAACCCAGAACTGCTGACCGTGTCGCGGTCAACGCGCTCCAGGCCCGCCGCGTCCGGTACACCGCGATCCAACATCACCCGGGCAGCGGCGCCGACGGTCTCTTTGTAACGCTCGACGTCCGGTTGGGACTTCGGCAGCAATTGGTCGAACGCTCTTTGCTGATAGGCGGTCACCGCGGCGCGAAGCGAGGCCGCATCGGTGGCCCCCGCCGGCAACTGATGCGCATCGTCGAAGACGCTCAACTCCTGCGGCGGAATTGGTTCGAAGTCGCGCTCTTTGTAGGGGGAAGCATGCCCGATGTTGAGGTGTTCGTTGAACCAGGCATACATCCGTTCCCGCGCGACTTGGTTGTAGTTGTGGCCGAATTGGGGAAACGCCTTGGCGTCGACATTTTCCGGCTTGCCGTACAGAGAATAAATCTGTTTAAGTTCGGGCAAGCCCTTGGTTTCGATATCGATCGTCCAGTCGTCGGCACCGGTCATGGCCAGCGGACGCGGCGCAAAAAGCGCGGCGATGGCGACGTTGTTAATCCCCAGCCGCAAATACGAGGCGTTTTCGCAGATGCATCCACCCTGCATGTTGGTGGAGACCATCACCGCCGGAAACGCGGCGAGTGGCCGGGGGTCGATGGCGCAAAGCATGAACGTCTGCGTGCCGCCGCCGCTCGACCCAGAGACGCCGATCCGGCTGTCATCCACGTCCGGCAGCGAGGCGAGGAAATCGAGCGCGCAGAGCGAATTGTACGTCTGCAGTCCCATGAAGTTTTGAAGCCGCAGCAGTGCGTCGACGTCGCGGAAACCCTCAGTGTGTCCGATTTGTTTGCTGTCGGCGTTGCCCACCATGTCATAGTGAAACACCACGCATCCCAAACGGGCCAGTCCCACCATACGGGCTTGCAGGGGGTAACGTGCCGCCGACATCAAGGATTCGCCGCCGCCGGCGATTTGTTGTTTGGCCCCGTCTTCACCGGCGTCGTAAAAACGGCCGTCGCGCCAGTGGCCGTGCGGCGAGAGCACCGCCGGCAATCGCCCGGTTTTGTTTTTGGGGCGATACAAATTTCCGGTTACGTAATGTCCGGGTGCGGAGGGCAGGAAGACCTTTTCGACCGTGTAGTCGCCGCGGTCGATTTTCCCGTGAATGACGGCGCCGCCGCCCGGACGGGGCGGCATGGGCCACAAGCCGGTGCTGACCAGGAGCTGTTTGCGGATTGCGTCGGCTTCGCGCGCCCAGGCCTCTTTGGTGGTCGGCGGTGTCCAGGGGTGAAACTTATCCCGCAAATTGCGCGGCGTCTCCAGGCGAGCATCGGTGGGTAATTGTCCCGGCCGCAACACGCGGGATATCTCCGCCGCCTTTTCGGCACGCGCGACGTCGGCCGCGCTGATCAAAAGGACGATCATCAATCCGGCAACGGCACGTTTCATAATATCGCTTTCCCAAAATGGCAGATCACAGGTTTACGAGTTCACGATTCCGTCGCGGGCGGGTCGGCATCTTCCGGCGGCGTGTCACTCTCCTCGCTCGAGTTGGGCTCGGCGGTTTCTTCCGGGGACGCCGGTTCCGAAATGACGGGTGCGGTCAACTCCGGAACTTCGCGAGGAACCAGATGCTCGTCGAGGCTTTTGAGCGCTTCCCCGGTTTGCTTTTCGTACTTTAAGTGATCGTAGCCGCCGGCGGGGGCCAGCACGTCTGGACGTTTCGCAACAATGGTGAAATCCAACCCGTTTGCCAGCGGCGGGCTGCCCGTGTATCGCGCCAACGATTTTGAAAAGACGGTCCGGTGCTGTGCCTGAATGCCGAACACCACCGTCCCGGAGCACATAGCGGACCCTTCGCCCTTGATGTTCGTCGTGAAGTCAAAGTAGCCGTCGTCGGTATAGACGGTGATCAGCGATGCCACGAGAGGGTTCCCCTCTTGGTCGACCAACTTCACCTTTACCGCGTATGGCTTTCCGCTTTCTTCCCACGTCACGTCCGCCAGGGCACCGGATTGAGACGGGGAAAACTCCTTCCATGACCAGTTGCCGAAGAAGGCGACGGCGAAAATGACGACGCTGAAAACGATCCAACGTTTCAAGATTAATCCACCTTTTGCGAAAAACAGGTTACCTGCGGAAAAATGGGTTTTGCCGCATTGAGATGAAACAAGTTGATTTCGGCGTGAAAACCTCAGGTTTTGGGTTTCTCCGGCCTTGACGTCCATCATACCAATCCATGAAAAGGGCGTCGAGCCAATGCCTTAGAACCAGTTTCAAAGCCCGGTAGCGCCTGTTAGTGCAACTGTCATACAAGCGTGCGCGTGACGCGTCAGAGGGTTTTGAAACCAGTTGTAGGGACCCATGGACGGCGGGCTTGACCGGCAATTCGTTGTGCCCGCATAATGAACCCACGCGAACGGATCTTGCCGAGAGGGCGACAGATTGACTTCGGAAAGCACCAAACCCGAAACGAACAGATTTGCTGCGCTGGCCGGCTCAATTTTCAGTGTGGTGATGAAGGTCGCCACTGTTGTCGCGAGCTGGTTGTGGCGAAAGTCGCGGATCGTCTGTCGGTACTATTGGGAGCGCCGGCAGGAATTCTGGCAGCATTTCACCGAATACGCGCGGGATTTGCGCCCGGAGCGGTTCCTATCCAGAGAAATCCGCGTCTCGACCGAGGAACAATACCTCAACGCCGAGTACGACGACGACACCTGGAAGGTCCGCCTGCCGAAGATGTGTGTCGTCTGCGGCGTCCCGGTCGACGGTGCCCCGCTGTCCGAAAGCTACCAGGTCGAAAACCTGACCGCCCCGTTTTGGAGCGTCGTCGCGGGAACTTTGGCCGGGTTCGTGCTGTGGATGTTCGTCTGGAAGTGGTTTTTTCCGATCGGGATTTTACTCGGCTTTGCCGTCGGATACGGTCGGCATTCGGTGGTGAAAGTGAAGATCAAGCAGTGGAAATGTGACAAGCATCGCGATTCGACCCGCTTTCCACGGCTACGGACCTTCGCCGATTTTCTGATCATCAGCGTCGGCAGCAAGGAATTGCGGCAACAGTTTCGCCTGCAGCGCCACCCGGACCGCGGTGATTACGGTTCGTTTACTCCGAGGGACGAACCGGTCGATACCTACGTCCCGCCGGCCGCCACGGAACATCGCACTCCCGAGATCGATCCGATTCCCTTGGCCGACGAAGCGCATGAGTCCATCGAACACGACACGCGGGAGCGACTTGATGCTTCGAATCAAGAAGGCTCCGAAAAGCCGCCCTTATAAGAATTGGCACCCCACTCGTACTGTGCCCCAGCGAAAAAGTACGCCTTGCCCCTTGCGCCGCACCGCGCGACCGCGTGCGGCGCTGAATGGTGAGAATTGAATTCATGCCCAGCAGTTTCCGATTTCGTAGAATCTTGTCCAAAGTGGAGGGATATCTCGAACTCGGTATGCCCCAGCAGGCGTTGACGGTCCTTTCAACAATCGACGTGGAACACCAATCCCGATTCCTCGTGCAGTATCTGTACGGCTTAGTCTATCGCGACCTCAAACAGTACGACCGGGCCTTGCGCTATTTCCTGCAGGCGTTGCCCGAAAAACCGGAGAGCGTTGAAGTGCTGTTGGCCATGGCCTGGTGTTACAAACGCCTCGACCAACTCGATAGCGCCATCTCGACC
>CALFYU010000028.1 GCA_937952455.1 uncultured Planctomycetaceae bacterium | reverse complement strand
TCGGCAGATCAACCGCAAAGACCTGCCCCGCCTGATGCCCATAGAGCCGATTGCCCGCTTTGATGTGAATCGTCAACGGATGGGCCGCCAGCCATTTTTCCGCGTCTCCCTGTGCCGGCCCTGTGATCTCCGCATACGGCAATTCCCACTTTTTAGTCAGCGACAACTGCTTGACCGGCTTGCCCCGGCGGTCTTTGGTTTCGGTATATTCGGGGTTCGCCAAATCCCACGCGACCACGTTCCCCCCCTGGACGGAATAGACCGTCTCATCGGCGACCACCGGCCGCCGGGCATCGATGCTGGCCAGCAACTTATCTTCGACATGGTAGATCTTGTCGCCGTGGAACATCCAATCGCCGTAAGCCACAGCGTGATAGTCAGTCTTGCCGCGGGAATCGCTGTTGATTGGAATCGGCGCGCCGCTTTCAAGCGATCGGCACGTCACCTTCGCCCGTCCACACGGCAAAAAGAGCCGGTCGCCGGAAATCGCGGCGTAGCCTTGCGGCGCGACTTCTTCCAGCGTGGTGCTGGTGAAGCGCGGTTTGCCCTCCGCATCGACGTCCCCAAGATCGATCGTATGCAGCATCACTCCCTCGAACGGCCACACACCGGTCGTGAAGTGAATTTTTCCGTCGTTCAACACCGGCCCGCCGCGTAGCGGCCAGACCGACGTCAGCCGCCCGTTGCCGATCACCTTGCGGTTCGCTGGTGCCGTGTCGTGCTGCCAGACCAACTCGCCTGACTGGGCGTCCAAACAATAGAAGACGCCGTCGTCCGCACCGAAGTACAATCGTCCGTCCGCAACAACCGGCGCGAAGCGAACCGGACCGCCGGCATAAAATCGCCACTTCTCGTCGCCCGTCCGCGTATCAATGGCCGTAAGCGAATCATTCCGCGACGACGCTAAATACATCGTACTGCCGACGACGATCGGTTCGTATCCCGCGTCGAATTGCAGCCGCGGATCTTCGGGCCAGGCCGGCGTCGAGGGGGGACGCTCTAACGTCCATTGCAGTTTCAGTTCCGCCGGCAATCCGTCCGGCGTGGCGCTGCTACGCTGCGCGTCGTGCCGCCAAGTCGGCCAATCCGCTGCATCGGCCGCAGATACCGCCGTCAGCCAAACTCCCGCGCACAACAAGCCGCCCAAAATGTTCCGCATCATCGTTGCCACCTCAGTCGCTGGTGTCTCAAGGGGGGGTCGGGCGTGCATCGCCCGCCGATTCCATCTTACCGGCAACGAGTGGGGGATGGCACCATCGCACCGGAAAAAATGTGCCCTCGGCGGCAATATGAAGTCTTGATGAACCGGCAGTTCCCGTCACGGCCGCTCATTCGCGGGCCAGCCGCTGCTCAATCGCCTCCAGCCGCGCTGTGATTTGCTGTAAGTAAGCAATGATCACCGCGTGCGTATACTGGGCGTCGATTCCCACAGGAGAATCGGGGCTTCCGAGTCTGTCGATGAGGTCCGTGTATTCCTCTTTGGATTTCGTGAGCGGATCGATGTTGTTCATCAGAGGCTCTTTTCGGATGGGAATTGGGATGGGGGGGAAATACCAGCTCCTTGCGGTGTCAATGAACTTCGCGCGGAATTCAATCATGGTCCCCTACCCCCGTTTGCAAGTCAATTGGTCTTGACCTGGACTCCGAATTGAAGAGAATCCCCGACCTCTCACTCTCTTTCTACGAAACCCATCCGACGTCACATCTTATATCGCGGCGAACCGCTTCGCCGGCGCACGCAGTACGCCATGCCCACACCGACTCACTTAGTTTCAATTCTTTGTCTGATCGCCTGTTTGGGGGGCTGCGGCACGTCCCGTTGGTCCGACACCGCCCGCACCGCCACCGAGCAACGTTTGGTTTCCAATGCCATAGACGAATCGGTCTACAGCATTGATGTGAGTCCCCTGGCACAACAGAAGGTCTTTTTCGACGTCAGCCAGCTCGACGATTCCGTGCAGCAGAAATACTTAATCAGTACCTTGCGATATCATTTGCTCAGAAACGGCTGTTACCTGTTGGAGAAAAAGGAGGAAGCCGATTACGTCGTCGAGGCGCGCGCCGGCGTGGTCGGGACCGACCGCCACGAAGTTCTGGTGGGATTGCCCGAATCGTCGCTGGGAGCGGGCATCCCTGGTATGCCCGCGGCCCTTCCGGAAATCGCGCTGTATAAAAAAACCAACCAAGTGGGCGAGGCCAAAATCGGCTTGTTCGCCTACAGCCGCACGGACGGCAACTTGGTGTGGAGTTCCGACACGAAAGTCTCGAACAAACTGGCCAAGAGCGTCTGGGCCTTGGGCATCGGCCCCATGCAGCGAGACGGGAAGGATGGTCCGATTCGCTGGGCGGGAGAACCGCCGCCGCAATTGCCCAGCATCGCGATGCCCAACATCTCGCTGCCTCAAATCGCGCGGCAGCCTGACGAGAAGAACTCCGAGTACCAGATGCCCGAATTGGCACCCCCTCCGACCGATCTCGATCCCGGCAACGTCTCGATCAAACCGGCCGGAAACGAGGAACTGCAATAGCGAAGTGCTTCGTCGAACTTAGCATTTCGGGTGCCACTGGCTATGCCAGTGCCGTGAAAGTATCGCACTCGTTGGACATTGCACTGGCATAGCCGGTGGCACCCAACTGCAAGATCGGACCATGACAAAAGTCCAGATACAAGCGATTTTTTTAACGCGCTCCGCAATTGATTCCGGAGATTCCGCGCCGATTCTCTGAAAAATCGATCGGTTACATTGCTTGCCACGACGGGAATGCGACAATGAGTCGCAGCGGCCGCGCAACGTGCGGCGGCCCGCTCCGGTTCATTTCGCGTTCCGAAACGTCGTGACTATGCAAAACTCCGCGTCCGAATACACGGTTCTCGCCCGCCGTTTCCGCCCTCAGACGTTTGACGAAGTTGTGGGACAAGGCATGGTGGCGCAAGCGCTCCGCAATGCCATCGCCGGCAATCGCGTCGCACACGCCTATCTCTTTACCGGCGCGCGCGGCGTCGGCAAGACCTCGACCGCCCGGATCTTGGCCAAATCACTCAATTGTCCTCACGCCGAAGGGGGCAATCCCTGCAATACCTGCGAGATCTGCCGGGGAATCTCCGCCGGGACCGACGTCGACGTGCTAGAAATCGACGGCGCCTCCAACCGCGGAATTGACGATATTCGCTCGTTGCGGGCGAACGTAAACGTTAAATCGATGCGGACCCGCTACAAGGTCTACATCATCGACGAAGTCCACATGCTCACCAAGGAGGCGTTCAACGCACTGCTCAAAACGCTGGAAGAGCCGCCACCCACCGTCAAATTCATCTTCTGCACGACCGAGCCGAACAAACTGCCCGACACGATTCTCTCCCGCTGCCAACGGTTTGATTTCGGCACAATCGACACCCCCAATATCAGCCAACGGCTCAAGCAGATCGCTGAGGCCGAAGGGATTGCCGTTGAGGATGCGGCAGTCGACCTGATCGCCCGCCGCGCCGCCGGGTCGATGCGGGACAGCCAGTCGCTGTTCGACCAATTGCTCGCCTTCGGAGGCGACCCGATCACGCCCGCCGACGTCCACCGCCTGTTCGGGACGGCCGATGATCAGCGCCTCGTTGATCTGTTTGACGCCGTGATTTCCGGTGAAAAAGGGGCGGCTTTGCAGGTATTGGACACCGCTCTGGAAGAGGGGATCCAGCTTGGCGAGGTCACCACGCAACTGTTGGATTATGCCCGCGACTTGATGGTACTGGCGGCCGGAGCGGAGCAGGTGCGGCTTACGGCCGTTTCGCCAGAGCTACGGCCCAAGCTGGCCGAACAGGCCGGCCGCTGGGGTCTGGAAACGATTGTGGCCGCCCTCGAGATTCTCTCCGAGGCGAAGGCCCGCATGCAACGGGTGGCTTACGGACGCGCACTGGCTGAGTTGGCACTGGTGCGCATGTCGCTGCTGGAACACCTGCACGATTTGTCCGACCTGATCGAGCAGGTAAAATCCGGCGCGATCTCCCACAGCCCCACCGCCCGGCCGGCGGCCGCCGCGGGGGAAACAGCCAGGATTGCCGCACCCGCACCGCAAAAAAAAACGGAATCCGCAGCAGCTGAGCCGCCTGTCCCGCCGAGCGCCTCTGCAGAATTGCGGCCAAGATTGAAATTCCAGCCCGGATCGGAAGATGCGATTTGGACGGAAGTTCTTTCCAGAGTTCCAGATATGCTCAAGAGCCACTTGCAGCGGGCCAGCGGAATAGCAATTTTCGGGCCAAACGCACTGGAAATAGGCTTTCCCAAGAGCTATCATTTCAATCTCGAATATTGCCAACGTCGGGAACAAATCACTCGGTTGGAGGCAGCACTCGAAGAGGTGGTCGGGCAGGCAGTCGGCGTCACCCTCAAGCTCGTCGAGAACCCGCCCCAAATTGCGGTCGCCGCCGCGGAAAACCCGAGAGAGTCGAGCACAAAGCCGAAAGTTGACCCGGAAAGCGACCCCCTGGTAAAGAAAGCCATTTCCGTCTTCAACGCGACCGTCGTCAAAGTCGAAGAGCGTTGACCGCGGCACTTGGAATTTTGAAGGAAACGAGTCCAATGTTAAAAGGCCTGGGAAATCTGGCGTCGTTGATGAAAAACGCGCAGGAAATGCAGGCGCGGATGAGCGCCATGCAGGACAACTTAGGAAAGATCCGCGCCGAAGGTTCCGCCGGCGGAGGGATGGTCACCGTGGAAGTGACCGGGCAGCAGAAGGTTGTCAATTGCAAGATCGAGCAGTCGCTGATTGACGACGGAGATCGCGAGATGATTGAGGACCTCGTTGTAGCGGCAACAAATCAGGCTCTGAAAAAGGTGCAGGAAGCGGCCGCCGAGGAGATGGCGGGCTTGACCGGCGGCATGAACATTCCCGGTCTGGGCGATGCCTTGTCGCAGCTCGGTCTGGGCGGCGGAAATTCGTCAACTTAGTTTTCCTGCGGCGTCTCCCGATGAGCGCGGCTCCTGCGGATTTCGGTCGGAGACACAGAATGAGACCGACGCGGGCGAATCGGATCGAAGCGACAGTTTTGTCATTGGCCCATCGTACGTGCCAATAGCCAGGGAATGATGGTGCGATTGTGAACCCCTATGGACCGGCGGTCGAAAACTTGATCGATCAATTCCAAGCCTTGCCCGGAATCGGACGCAAAACGGCGGAGCGCTTGGCCCACCACATATTGCAATGCACGGCCGATGACGCCCTGCAACTCGCTCGCGCTATCGACCAAGTCAAGGCCACGGTGCGTCCCTGCCGCATTTGTTACAACCTGACCGATGATGAGCTTTGCGGCATTTGTTCCGATTCGCGGCGTGATCCGCAGTCAGTCTGCGTGGTCGAGCTGCCCCGCGATCTGATGGCCATCGAAGCCGCCGGCGTGTTCGGCGGGCGATATCACGTGCTCCAAGGCCGCATTTCCCCCTTGGAAGGGGTTGGGCCGGAAGATCTGACCGTCGATGCGCTCATTCGCCGCGTTAAGGAAACGCCTGTGACGGAAATCGTCATGGCCACGAATCCGACGCTCGAAGGGGACGGGACGGCTTTGTACCTCAGCAACGTCCTGGAAGGTTTGCCGGTAAAAATCACCCGTCTGGCGCGGGGAATCGCCGCCGGCAGCGTGCTAGAGTTTTCTAACCGAGAAGTCCTGGCCGACGCCCTGCGCGGCCGCCAACCGTTTTGACCCACTACAAGTCGTTTCAAAACCTTCGGATGCCTCACGCAGACACTTGCATGCAAGTTTCTCAAACAAGCGCAACCGGGTTTTGATTTTGGTCCCCGACAAGTTCACCCGGCAAACACCCCGAAACGAATCGAGACGGTTTTGTCCTACTCCGAAACGAATTCACGATGCAACTGAATATTTCGCAACAGATGAAGATGAGCCAGCAAATGAAGCTGGCGCCGCGGATGATTCAGTCCATGGAGATCCTGCAGTTGCCGATCATGGCGCTGAAGGAACGAATCGATCACGCACTCGTCGAGAACATTCTGCTCGAACAGGTCGTCCCCGATACGGCGGCCGATACCTCGGATTCGGAGATGCAGCTCGAACGAGACCGCGAGCGCGACGACCGGGAATCGGCCGACTTCGACCGCAAAGAACTCGTCGTCGAAAATGACAAGGACAACGAAGCGGACTTCGAACGCCTGATGGAAATGTCGAAGGAGTGGCCCGACCACTTCTCCTCGACCAACCCGTCGGCCAACAAGATCGACGAACTGAGCAAGAGCAAGCATGACACAATCACCAACATCGAGTCGCGGCCCGAGTCGCTGCAAGAGAACTTGTTGGAACAATTCCACTTCTTCGACTGCTCGCCGGCGGTGCGCGAATTCGGCGAATTTCTGATTCAAAACCTCGACGACAACGGCCGGCTACCGACGAATCCGCGCGGCTCGCAGGTGATCGGGCAAAACGGATCGCACCCCGTGGATCCGCTGCAAGAGATGATCGAAGTCTACAGCGTGCGGATTTCGCCCGACGATGCCCAGACGGCGCTGTCATTGATTCAAAAACTCGAACCGCGGGGAGTCGGGGCCCGCGACCTCAAGGAGTGTCTGCTGCTGCAGATCGACGACGACACGCCCTACCACGATGTGTTGATCGCCTTAATCACCTCGCACTTGGACGACCTGTATCAAAACCGGCTGCCGGTGATCGAACGCAAGACCGGCTATTCGCTGGAGGTGATCAAAGCGGCCTGTGAGCAGTTGCGGCACCTCAATCCCTGGCCCGGCCGCGGGTTCGACGCCGCACCGGCGCAAAGCATCGTGCCCGACGTTTACGTCGAGAAAGATGACAACGGAAAATACACAGTGCGATTGGAACGCGAATACACGCCGAATCTGACCATCAGCCGCAAGTATCAAGACCTTCTTGCCAGCGATGCCGACGCCGAAACAAAGGAATACATCAAGCGCAAGATTAACGCCGCCCGGTGGATCATCGACGCCGTCGAACAGCGATATGCCACGCTGAAGCGCGTCTCGCAGGCCATTGTCGATCACCAGACGGAGTATCTGGACAAAGGGCCTGAGTACATCGTGCCGCTCAAGATGGAACAGATTGCCGAGGTCGTCGGCGTGCACGTGACCACGGTCTCCCGCGCCGTCGACGACAAATACATCCAAACGCCCAGGTCGATCATCCCCCTAAAGCGGTTTTTCGGCGGCGGCACAACCAACGCCGAAGGCGAAGAAGTCGCCTGGGACGTGATCCGCATCAAATTGCGGGAAATCGTCGACGCCGAAGACAAACGAAATCCGCTCAGCGACGACGCCCTCGTGGAAGAGTTGGCCAAGCACGGCTACAAACTTGCCCGCCGCACGATCACCAAATACCGCAAAGCGATGGACATCCCCTCCTCCCGCCAGCGCCGCGAGTATTAGGCGATCGTTGGGTGCGTCGCGACGCATCCTACTTCTTAAGTCGTACGCGCCCGTGCGCAATTGCTATACGCGTTGATTTCTCTCCGCGTTCCCAGTACGTTTGACGGTGGTGCGGTCCGCGCGTTGGCGACGGAACTGACCGCCGCCGAGTATCTCCCCGCAGAGGATCGTACCTTGCTTAACACGCTCAGCGTACGGCACATCTTCGCCGCAACCGGTATCGCGTTGATTGTCACCGCCACCGTCGGGCAGCGCGCGACAGCCGATGATTTGCGAGGCAATGAGAAAGTCCTCTTAGAAGACGGCTTCGCCGAACTCAGGCCGGGGCAATTCTCCAGCCTCGTCGGTGCGCACACCGAATATCACTACCTACCCGACAGCGCGCCCCAAGGGCATTGGGCCGTGACGTCCTTCACCTCCCGCATCGGTTCGCAGCGGGCTTGGAAAGTCTTCGCGCACGACGGCGAAGCGGTCTTGGCCCAAATCTATGACAATGAAAAAACCAAACACGCCCACCCCATGGTGGTCGCCGGCGACGAGGCGTGGCGAGACTACACCGGCGAAGTCCGCTTCGCTCCGGAATCAAAACGCGACCAAAGCGGCGTCGTGTTTCGCTATCGCAACGACCGCTGTTACTATTTCTTTGGCGTCGACGGCGACGACGCCATTCTCAAAGTCGTCCAGCACGCCACTGCTTACCACAAGCCGCACGAACGCATACTGGCCCGCGCCAAATTCGACTGGAAACCAGGCGCACTGCTCACCGCACGCATTCAGGTCCATGCCGATCAGATCACGGCACAGTTCGACGGCAGCCCCGTGCTCACAGCCCGCGACGAGACCTACCCAAAGGGAAAAATCGGCCTCATGGCCGACGTCCCCACGCGCTACCATCAGGTCCGCGTCACGACGTCGCCGGAAGAATACCAGCGGGTGCAAGACGAAATTGCCGCCCGTGAGGCGGAGCTGAGAAAACTGCAGGACGCGAATCCCCGTCCCATTGTGTGGAAAAAAATTCAGACCGAAGAATTCGGCGTCGGCCGCAATCTGCGATTCGGCGACCTCAACGGCGACGGCCAGATCGACGTTCTCTTCGGCCAAGTTCGCCACCACGGTCCCAAGGACCGCAACAGCGAACTCAGCTGTCTGACGGCAATGACGTTCGACGGCGAGCAGTTGTGGCAAATCGGAGAGCCGGACCCCTGGAAAGATCACCTCACCAATGACGTCGGATTTCAGATCCACGACCTCGACGGCGACGGCCGGGCGGAGGTCATCTATTGCATGAACATGGAGATCATCGTCGCCGACGGCGCCACCGGCAAGACGCGTTACAAGGCGCCCACGCCCGCCATGCCCGACACGGCGATTCCCCCCTACGACAAGTTTCCCCGCATCCTGGGGGACTCGCTTTATTTCTGTGATTTGCGGGGCGTGGGCCGTGATAGCGACATCATCATTAAAGACCGTTACCGGCATTTTTGGGCGCTGAATGATCGCCTGGAAGTCATGTGGAGCGGCAACTGCAACACGGGGCATTATCCGATCGCCTCCGACGTCGACAACGACGGCCGCGACGAATTGTGTATCGGTTATAACCTCTTCGACGACGACGGCAAACACCTGTGGTCGCTCGACAACAAGGTCAAGGACCACGCCGACGGGGTCGCCATTGTTCGTTTCGGCGGCAACAACGACGAGCCGCGGCTATTGTGCGCCGCCAGCGACGAGGGGATGTTCTTTGCCGACATGAGCGGCAACATCATCAAGCACCACCACATCGGCCATGTGCAAAACCCGGTCGTCGCCGATTTTCGTCCCGATATGCCGGGGCTGGAAGCGGTCTCCATCAACTATTGGGGCAACCAAGGCATCATTCATTACTACGATGCCCGCGGCGACATTTATCTCGACATCGAACCCTGCCAGCACGGCAGCATGTGCCTGCCGATCAATTGGACGGGCAAACCGGGTGAGTTTTTCGTCCTCTCGCCGAATGTCGACGAAGGGGGCCTGTGGGACGGCTGGGGCCGCCGCGTCGTGCGGTTTCCCAACGACGGACATCCCGACATGTGCAATGCGGTGATGGATATCACCGGCGATTGCCGCGACGAAATCGTCGTCTGGGATCCCAACGAACTGTGGGTTTACACGCAAAGCGACAACCCGCTCCGGGGTCAGCTTTACAAGCCGGTGCGGAACCCGCTGTACAATTACTCGAATTACCAGACGACGATCTCACTGCCCGGCTGGTCCGAATAACGGCGCGCCGGCAACGTTCCCAGCGGCAACGCGCGACGGCCATGAACCATTTCTCTCCGTGTCCTCGGTGATCTCTTTGGCCATCTTCATTCGTCGCAACTTGGTTGCGGCGAGGCGGTGCTGGGTTAGAATCAATTTGTGATCCCGGGATCGTCCCCGCACGCGAATTCTCTTTCCCCCACATCGGCCCCATCGTGCAGACCGAGTCCCCCAACCAATCCTCCGACATGCGCAACTTGTTCTACGTCACGCTCCTCGCCGTGGCGCTCAGCGTGCTGTTTTGGCTGCCGCTTTGGGAAGGGGGCGGATTGATCGGCGGCGACACCTATTCCTATTTCTTTCCCCAAAAAACCTTCCTCGCCGACAGCATCGCCGCCGGTGAGTTTCCGCTGTGGCACAACCGCACCGGCTTCGGCTACCCGATCATCGCCGAAAGCCAAACCGGCGTGCTCTACCCGCCCAATCAATTGTTCTATCGCCTGTTCACCGCCAATGGGGCTTACGTCGCCAACCAGTTGTTGCATTATGTGTTGGCGTTTCTATTCACCTGGCTGTATGCCCGCGCGATCGGTTTACGGCCGGTCCCGTCGGCGCTGGTCGCGCTGGTTTATACCTACGGCTGGTTTCCGCCGCGGATGTGTTTGGAGTGGGCGATTATCGGCGGTACGTGGCTGCCTGCTTCGTTGTGGGCGGCCGAGTCGTTCCTGCAATCGCGACATTGGCGGTGGCTGTTCGTGCTGACTGCCGCCCTGGCGATGTCCATGTTGGCCGGGCATTTCAATCTGGCATTCATCACGCAATTGGTGCTGCTGGCCTATATTCCGCTGCGGTTATGGCTGACCGCCGATCGACTTCCCGAAGCAACCCGCGCCGTTCGCGGGCGGTGTGCGGCGGGACTGTTCGTGGCGGTTGGACTGGGCTTCCTGCTGGCCGCTGTCCAACTGGCGCCCACGTGGGAACTGCGCGGCCGCAGCCAACGCAGCACAGCGGCCAACACCGGCTACGGCCATCTGCCGGTTTGGTACTGGTCGCAGGCCATTATGCCGTGGAGGTGGTACCGCACCGATGTCGATCTCGATCGGATATTAAACGAAACCTGCCCCCCGGCGTCGCGCTGACGAACAAGATCGAAGCACATTTATACTTCGGTCTCGCGCCGCTGCTAGTGATTCTCGCGGCATTTATCATTCTGCGCCGACAGTTTTTCTCCCGTACAATCCTGCTTTGGATCGCCCTGGGAATCGCCGCGCTGATTTATACGCCGGGGTGGCTATTGCCAGTGACGAAACACCTGCCGGGATTCAGTTTCTTTATGGGACCGGGCCGCTACGGCATCGTCGTTACGTTGGCCGTCGCGCTGCTCGCCGGAACCGCGCTTGAGGCAATTGTCGGCCGCCTCAAACCAGCGGCACGCTGGGCATTAATCGTGCTGATCTTTGCGGCGACGACCGCCGACCTATGGTACGTCAGCCGCGTGGTCACCAACGTCGTCATGCTGCCCGAAACCCCACTCAGCAATGTCGATGCCAGCCCCGTCGCGCAAAAACTGAAAGAGTACGGCCGGCCGACGCGGCTTTATGCGCCGGGAGCGAATCTGACGAACATTCTCGGCACCGCGTCGTACCCGGCCTCTCTCGGGTTGAGACCGGCGAAGTATTTCGACGACTCCCTGCCGCTCCCGGCACCGTCTCCGCCAGACGCCCCCCCCGCCACTGATCAATTGGCGGTCGTCGAGCAAGCGGGCATTACGCACGTGCTCGCCG
>CALFYU010000027.1 GCA_937952455.1 uncultured Planctomycetaceae bacterium | reverse complement strand
CTTGGGAAGCCGAGTGGAGCGAACAATTTCGCGACCGCTGGCAACCGTTGAATCTGCAGCAATTCACGTCGTCGGGCGGCTCGACACTGAGCGCGTTGGAAGACTCGTCGGTCTTAGCCACCGGTGAGAATCCGCTCAAAGATGACTACGAAATCACCACCAGCACGGAGATGATGAACATCTCGGCCATTCGTCTGGAAGCCCTCACGCACGAAAGCCTCGCCGACAACGGCCCGGGCCGCGCCAGCAACGGGAATTTCCTGCTGACCGAATTCGAAGTCGAAATCGCTCCGGCCAGTGATCCTGAGAAATTCCAGCCGGTCAAATTCGCCACCGCCCTGGCCGACTATTCGCAGACCAACGGTGAATACTTCATCGCCAAGGCGATCGACGGCGACTTCGGCGACGACAACGGCTGGGCAGTCGACGGCAGCACGCGGCATGAAGACCGCACTGCCTTTTTCCTCCCGGAGAAACTGTTCGGGTTCGAAGGGGCAACGATCCTCAAAGTCCGGCTGAAACATCAATCCAAGTGGGACAATCATGCGATCGGCCGTTTCCGCCTGTCGCTGACCAGCGACGGCTCGGTCCTGCCGGCCCGCGTCAACGACTGGCAAGTGGCCGGCCCGTTTGAAGCTGACAGCGGCGAAGTCGCCTTCAACACGGCCTTCGGGCCTGAAGCGGGGGTCGACCTCAAGGCAAAATACAACGACGAAAAAATCGGCTGGGACGTCCGAGCGAATTTCGAAGACGGCAAAGTGCACCGGCTCAAAGGTTACAACTGCGCGACGTACTTGTACCGCACGATCGATGCTCCCTCGCCCCGTCGAGCGACGTTTCTGTTCGGCAGTGACGACGGCATTAAGGTGTGGTTTAACGGCCAGCAGGTATTGGCCAACGACGTCCGCCGCGCCGCGGCAGCCGACCAGGAGCGTGTCACGGTCGATTTGAAACAGGGCGAAAACCAACTCCTCGTCAAAATCACCAACTACGACGGCCGCCACGAATTCTATTTCCAAAAGTCGATCGAAAACGCCAATGCCGAGGTCCTGCAACTCGCCCCAGTCCTCGCCAAAGCGGCCGAGACGCGCTCCGACGCCGAAAAGAAACAGCTCCGCGACTATTTCCGCCGCAATCACTCCCCCGATTGGCGGCAAATGAACGAAGAGTTGGCGCAGCTGAAGCAAGAGCGGCAAACGCTCGTCGATGCGATCCCCGCGACGATGATCATGAAGGACCGCGATGAACCGCGGGACTGTTTCGTGCTGGAACGGGGCGAATACACCAAACCCGGTGAAAAGGTGGAAATGGGCGTGCCGGCTTCATTGCCGCCGCTGCCCGAGGATGCGCCGAACAACCGTCTGGCGTTGGCCCGCTGGCTGGTCGCGCCCGAACATCCGCTCACCTCGCGGGTAATCGTCAATCGGTACTGGCAACATTATTTTGGAAACGGAATTGTCAAGACGGCCGAAGACTTTGGCTCACAAGGCGAATGGCCATCGCATCCGCGGCTGCTCGATTGGCTGGCCACCGATTTCATGCAATCGGGCTGGGACGTCAAACGGATGCAGAAACTGATCGTGATGTCCGGCACGTATCGGCAATCGTCCCACGTAACTCCCGAGTCGCACGAGCGCGACCCGCAAAACCGACTGTTGGCCCGCGGTCCGCGATTCCGCCTCGATGCCGAGATGCTCCGGGACAACGCCCTATTCCTCAGCGGACTGTTCGTCGAAAAAGTCGGCGGCGAGAGCGTCCGGCCCTATCAACCGCCCGGGCTGTGGGAGGCCGTCGGTTATACCGGAAGCAACACCGTCAAGTTCACGCGGGACGACGGCGACAAACTTTATCGCCGCAGCCTGTACATTTTTTGGAAACGAACGTCCCCGCCGCCGTCAATGATCACATTCGACGCGCCGTCGCGCGAACAATGTACTGTGCGGCGGGCACGGACCAACACGCCGCTACAGGCCCTGGTGCTGCTTAACGATGAACAATTTGTCGAAGCGGCCCGCATGTTCGCCGAACGGATCATGACCGAAGGAGGTGACGAGATGCGCGACCGCATTGAATTCGCGTTCCGCGCCGCCACAGCGCGGCGGCCGACGACGGAAGAAGCGCAGCTCTTTATGGACCTTTTCCAGACTCAACTGGCCGAATATCAGCGTGATACCGAAGCAGCGGAGAAACTATTGTCGGTCGGCGAAGCCCCCCACAACAAGGAACTCAACGCGGCGGAACTCGCCACTTGGACGGTCATCGCGAATACGATCCTCAATCTGAACGAGACGCTGACCAAAGGCTGATTCAATAACAACACCTTCCCTCAGCCCCCGGCTCTGCCGGGGGGACCTGACGCATGGGGATAAGACCATGAACAACCTCTTCGATCCGCACCTGCTGCAAACCCGCCGCCATTTCTTCGGCCGCACAGCAACGGGCATTGGAGCCGCCGCCTTGGCTTCGACGCTCAATCCGTCTCTGTTTGGTGCTCCGACCACCGGCGGCGACACCGAGGATCGCGGCGTGCTAGGGCAGCCGCACTTTCCGGCCAGGGCCAAGCGGGTGATCTACCTGTTCATGTCAGGGGCTCCCTCGCAATTGGACATGTATGACTACAAGCCCAACATGGTCGACATGTTCGACAAGGACCTGCCCGATTCGGTCCGCATGGGACAGCGAATTACGACCATGACCTCCGGCCAAAAGCGCCTGCCGGTCGCCCCGACGATCTTTAACTTCGCGCAACACGGCCAATCAGGAGCCTGGGTCAGCGAACTGCTGCCGCACACCGCCCAGATGGTCGACGAGATGGCCATCATCAAAACGGTCAACACCGAAGCCATCAATCACGACCCGGCGATTACCTATATTCAAACCGGCGCGCAACTTCCCGGACGTCCCAGCATGGGCGCGTGGTTGTCCTACGGTCTGGGAGACTCGTCGCGGAACCTGCCCAGCTTCGTCGTGCTACATTCCTCCTGGAGCGCCAAACGGGACGCGCAGGCACTTTATGCCCGCCTGTGGGGCGCCGGCTGGTTGCCGTCACGATTCCAAGGCGTGAGCCTCCGCTCGCAGGGCGATCCGGTACTCTACCTGTCCAACCCGCCGGGGGTATCGCCGCACACCCGGCGGACGATGCTCGACACGCTGGCCAAGTTGAACGAAGAACAGTTCGCCGCCGTCGGCGACCCGGAAATCAACGCCCGAATCGCGCAATATGAAATGGCCTACAAAATGCAAACGTCAGTCCCCGAACTGACCGACATCTCGGATGAGACGCAGGCCACGCTCGACATGTACGGCCCCGACGTTCACAAACCGGGCACCTTCGCCGCCAACTGCCTGTTGGCCCGCCGCTTGGCCGAACGCAACGTGCGGTTCGTGCAGGTATTCATTCGCGGTTGGGACCAACACGGGAATCTCCCCAGTGACATCCGTTCGCAATGCGGCGACATCGACCAGGGGAGTGCCGCCTTGCTCAAAGACCTCAAACAACGCGGCATGCTTGATGATACTTTGGTCATCTGGGGCGGAGAATTTGGGCGGACCGTCTATTGTCAAGGAACCTTAACCAAAACAAATTACGGCCGCGATCACCACCCGCGCTGCTTCACGATCTGGATGGCGGGCGGTGGAATCAAGCCCGGGATTGTCTACGGCGAAACGGACGATTTCAGCTACAACGTCGTCGAAAACCCCGTACATATCCACGATTTGAACGCGACGATCTTACACTGCCTGGGGATCGACCACGAGCGGCTGACGTACCGCTTCCAAGGCCGCGACTTCCGCTTGACCGACGTGCATGGCAATGTGGTCCACGATATTTTGGCATAGGAATTGCTCCCTGTTCTTTTCCCCAATGACAACCGGCGACGCGTAAGGAAAGTCGCCCGGTTTCCCACCTGAGAATGAGCGAAACTATCGTTGCCTAGCGGTGTTTAATGTTTCGATGATTGCCTAAAAGAACAGCAACACGTCGGTTTCATCGAGCAATCGATGCGCGCCGATGCCAAGGAGCGTTCACCGTGTCCGAATCAAACTCCCCCATGATGTCTGCGCTCAGTTTGCGCGCGTCCGTTGTCACGCTTATCGTTCTGATAATCGGCGGAGCCTGCCTGAAGGTTTGGGCGCCCTATCAGCACGAACGACAAATCGTCGAAGAGATCCAAAAGCTGGGGGGAACTGTCGAAACCATCCACGTTCGCCCCGCCTGGATTCCCGACGCACTCCATGAAGATTACTTGACGGTCTTCGAACGCGTCGTCCGCGTGAACTTGGACAATTCGCGTGTGGTTGACGCCCAATTGCAGCAACTCCAGTTGTTGAGTCATTTAGAAACACTCTCGCTGGCTCACACACGGATTACCGACAAAGGATTGGTGCACCTGGGGAAATTGACCCATCTCAAAGGGCTGAACCTGGGTTTGACGCAAGTCACCGATGCCGGGCTGCTGCATTTGTGCGGGTTGACCAACCTTAGATTCATATTGCTGGATAACACCGAAATCACCGATGCCGGCTTATCTCACCTGCGAAAACTACCGCGATTGGGATCGCTCTCACTACAAGCCACGCGTATCACCCGTGCCGGATTAGCACGATACCAAACAAAAGCCGCCCTTTGGCATGATCCTTACTACTCCCAACGCGTCGACCCGGTCCCCGCTTTCCCGCAGTCGTCGAGCGGCACGCCGGAAGTTCATATGTTCGGGAATCCCGCTAGTCCGTGATTGCGGGCCCCTGCGAACCACAACCGACCCTAGTCGGCCCCCAGACGTCCCCTTGTCTCAAAATCGGCCTTTCCGCAATTCGCCGTCCCCGCTAAACTCCCCGGCTACATCAGCGGCGCCCATGGATCGGGCGCCCGGCCCGTTTTCGGCCAACACGCCCCGAAAACGCCCCTCATACTGCCGACAACGAAAGGGAGTTCGATTGCTCGATGCAGCCGTTTCGCTTTATACATGCCGCCAATTTGTTGTTGGATCATCAACTCCAACAAATCGACTACGCTGACCCGCACCTGACCGCAATTTCCGAAGACAGCACGCTCGTCGCCTTTCGCCAGTTGATTCGTACGGCGATTGACGAGCAAGTCGACTTCCTGCTGTTGGCCGGAAACTGCTTCGACGCGGCCGACCAAAGTCTGTTGGGCGAGATCGCCTTATTGCGCGGTTTACAGGAATTGGACAAACAGGGGATCGACGTCTACATCTTGCCCGGCGCGACCGACCCGCCGTCCTGCTGGAAATCACTCCCGCCCCTGCCCGAAAACACGACGATCCTCAGCGGCCAGTCCCCGATTTCCATCATGCGGGAAGAAATGGTCATCGCTACGATCTACCCGTCGGTTGACGATGCCCATCCGGGGCACGGCGATCCCTTTCCGATCGCTTTCCGCCGCCACACCGACTTCTTTCCGCCGATCGCTCGGCAATTCGAAGAAGAGCGCGTCGACGGCCCCACGACCGAATACGAATGGATATCCGACGAGATACGAGACAACACCGGAAGCAGCACGCCCAGTCACACAGAAGCGGCGTTGGCCCACGTTCGCTATTGGGTGCTGGCGAACGGCCAATCGCGGCGGACCGTGTATGCCGACGACGCCGTCGCCCATCATCCGGGGGGGACCCAAGCCATTAGTCCCGCGCAGACCGGGCCGCACGGCTGTACGCTGGTCGAAGTCGACGCCGCAGGCGCGATGGAACTGACGTTCGTCCCCACCGCGGCTGTTCGTTTTGAAAACGTCGAAGTACCAAACCCTGCCCATACAGATCACAATCAATTGCTTTCGGCGCTTAGCTCGGCAGTCTCCACGATCCATCGGCATCCCACAGATGCGGCGTGGCTCATTTCGTGGAACGTGCGCGGCTACGGCCCGGCGCGACATATGCTGGCTGATCCCGAATTTCAAACCGAAATCGAAGACCATCTCCGCGGACACTTCCACGACATGGACGTGCATTTACGGAGCTTGGGCTGCGCCGCACCGCCCACCGCATCGATGTTGGAATCGCCGCCGACCGACGGCTTGGCGGCCGAATATTGGCACGAACTGACGAAATCGCCGCAGCAACTCGAACATGAGCTCGAAGCTCCCCCCGACTCGGCACAGCTTGTCGGTGGACCGTGGGAGGATCAACTGCGGCAATTGGAAAATACCCTCAACGACGGCGAGCTGCTGGACCGGGCGGCCGCGCTGGGGCGCGAATGGTTTGCGGAATTCACGGAGGAATCGGCATGAAGATCACGGAAATCTCGATCGATCATTGCGGCGTCTGGCGGAACCTCAATCTGCCGCTCACCGATTCCGGATTGAGTGTCTTTTACGGGCCGAATGAAGCGGGCAAATCGACGTTGATGCGCTTCGTCCGCGGCATGCTCTACGGCTTTTCCCTGGGAGAAAAGACCGACTCCACCTGGCGCTCCGATCTGTCGCATATCGCCGGGGCGATGACCCTCTCCACCGAACGCGGCCCTTATCGCATTGAACGCCGCTTCACACCGGGGGCCGACAACGTCGTGTCGGTGACCGGCCCCAACGGCGAACGGGTGGACTACGCGGAATTCGAAGACCTGCTGGGAGGCGTCGATCAGGAAGTGTTCCACCGCGTCTTCGCCGTCGGTTTGCACGAACTACAAAAACTCGCGTCGCTGCACGAAGAACAGGTGGCAGAGAAAATCTATGGTTTGACGCTGGGACCGCAAAGCCAGCGGGTGCTACAGGCGCTCGAAGACATTGAACACAAATCGCATGAGCTGCTCTCCGCCGACCGGCAACAGGGCCGACTGCCCGATCTGTTTCGCGAGCGGGACCGCATGAAGGCCGAACTCGACGGGCTGGCCGATCTCAGGCAGCGGCATCAACAGACATTCGATGCACAGCAACAGGTGCAGGAGGAAATCAACGATATCAACGCCCGCCAGCAGGGTATCGAGTCACAGCTCCGCGGGCATTTGTACATGCAACGCGCCTACGGTCCCTGGAGCCGTGTGCGCGAACTGGAAGACGAACTCGCCGAACTGCCGGCCGTGGACAGTTTTCCTGAAGACGGCATCGAACGTCTCGACGAAATCGAATGGAAACTCGCCGAGGCGGCCGAACAGCGAGACCGCCTGAAAAACGACGCCAAACAGCGACTAGAACAGGCCGCCGCGTTCGGCGGACATAAGGACATCGCCAAATACGAAGTCACGCTGCAGGGTCTCGTCGATCAGCGGGAATGGATCGCCGAACTCGAACAGCAAGTCGCACAGGCACAATCCAAATACGATGGGCTGGAACAGCAGGTCCGGGAACATCAGCCGCAATGGGGTGAGGGACACACCGTCCCCCCGCACGCCGAGTTCGACATCAGCCCCAATGCCTACGCGCGGCTGGTCGGCAAAGCGCGGGCCTTCAAACGGGCGGTGGCTCAGCGTGAAAAGAGCAAGCGTCGCGGAAAACGCCTCACGCAGTTGTGCCAGACACAACAAGACAAACTGACCGCCGGCCTGAGCCGCTACGGCGTCGCATCGGCGCGGGACGCACTGGCGGCGGTTCGCCAGCGCCTGACGAAAATGGAGACGCTCGGCGAACTGAAACTGACCGAGCGCGAACTGCACAAACGCCAACTCGGCTTCGACGAATTGCGAGAGCATACCGAAATCCGTTTGGCGCTCCCTGCCAGCTACTACATGTGCACGTGGGCCGTGGCCGCCTGCGGCGGATTGTCGATTCTGGTCGGCGCGTTCCGGGGCATCACCAACCAAATCACAATCGGCGGCGTGTTTGTGCTGATCGGCCTGATGTTGGTCATGCTCAGCCGCTTGGCGAAACATCACTTCGAGCAAGGGGTCGATCGCCGGCTCGCAAAACTGTCCGACGACGCCGACCGCAACCTGGAACAACTGCGCTCGGTCCGCGAGGAGATTCTCGCCGTATTGGGCGATGCACCCGGCAAAGGGGACGACGGCACGTGGTTGCCCGAAGCGGACGAGATGCGCCGCTGCTCCCGCGAAATCGCCGGGTTGGAGCGTCTCGCTGCCCTGGAACGAAAACTCCAGAAAAATCGGGAGCGTCTCGAAAACGCGAACAACACCCTCTATGAAACACAGCGGAACGTCGCCGGCGCGCGGCAGAGCTGGCAACAGACGCTCACACAATTGGGTCTTCCCGAAACGCTGGAAGTCGCCGACGCCTTCAAGATCTGGCAATCCTTGGTGGAGGTTTCGCATCTTCGGCAGGAATTTCGCGTCGCGAAAATCGAACTCAAGAGCCGCCGACAGATGTACACCTCATTCTGCCGCCGCATCGCCGCCGTCGGACGACGCATGCACGAATGGGAGCACGATTTCGATCAGCCGCTGGCCGTGCTCGATCATTGGGAGACGCAACTCAAAGCACTGCACAGCGGGCGGGACGACCGGCGGCGCCTCCGCCGCGAAGCCCGCGATTTGGCCCGCGAAGCGGCCGCGAACCGCAGTACTGTCGAGGACTACAAAGCGCAGCGAGCCGCCGTGCTCGCCGAAGCGGGAGCGGCTGACCGGGAAGAATTCGAATTGCGGTCACAGGCCTTCGCCCGCCGGCTGCTGTTGGACCGGCAACTCCAACAAGCCCGCGAAGATCTGCAGACGGCCGGGGAAAGCGATCACGAACTGGCCGTGACCGAAGAGGATCTGGAGCTATTCGATGCCCAACACAACACCGAATGCATCGAACTGCTCAAAATGGAACAAGAGGATCTCCGCAATGATCTGCAGGCGGCTTATGAAAAACTGGGCGGCTTGCGGCGCGAACTGGAGGTCATCGCAGCCGATCAGCAGTCACGGCACCTCCGCCGCGAAATTGCCGCCATTGGCCAGCGGATTCATACGTCCGGGACGGAATGGTTTGCCCTACAGCGGGCGAAACAGGCCGTCGAACGGATGCGGCACCATATCGAACGCACGCGACAACCGGTGACGATCGCCGATGCCTCACGCTATTTGACGCGCATCACCTGCGGAAAATACCGCAACATCTGGACTCCGCTCGGCAAACGCTGTCTCCGCATCGACGACGAATACGGCCACAGCCTGTCAGTCGAAAGCCTCAGCAGCGGAACTCGCGAACAACTATTTTTGGCGATTCGCATGGCGCTGATTCACGACTACGCCCGGCACGGCGTTACGTTGCCGATGGTGCTCGACGACGTTTTGGTGAATTTCGACGAAAACCGCTCCGAAGCCGCCATCGACGCCCTCTCCGATTTTTCTCGGCAGGGCCATCAAGTGTTGATGTTCACCTGTCATCGCCACCTGGCGCAGATGGCAGAAACCAAAGGCCGCGAACCGATCCGGCTCTCCTCCCGCCAAGACGCCGCCGAAGCCGCGTAGTCCTCCGCGCGGTAACGCCGCAACCAATATGGCCGTTGCCAATTAGCCACCGATGGAACACGGATAAGACACAGATTATTCGGCGTGAAACTCGACATCCCAAACCGACCGCTTGCGGTCGTGCACGGCGTTCCCTTCCGGTCAAGGTTCATGAAGATATTCCCGGGTGGCCCGACCGCGCAGCGGTTGGGTGCCGTCAGGCACAAGAAGCTGCGCCATTTGCGTTGGTCGATCAGTCGCGTGGATGGCGCACTTTCTTGTCACTGCACAACCCAGACGATTCGAACACAAGTCAACCGACACGCAGCAATGAAATCTCGCGCAGAGACGCAGAGATTGACAGATTAACGTCCAACGAACTCTCTGCGTCTTTGCGTCTTTGCGTCTTTGCGTCTCTGCGCGAGTCATTCTTTTCCAGACAAAGATTCTGATCGATGTCATCCGAACCAAAAGTGACAGTCAGACATATCTCGTAAGAAAGGTACGTCGCGACGCATCCTACTTCGTTTTGCTTCCCGCGCCGAACGCCGGATTTGCAACCGGAATCCCCGCCCCCACGCTCGTCTGCCACGCTTTCAACTGCCGCAGCAATTTCTCGGCCTGCTGCGGATTCGACTCGGCCAGGTCCTGTTGCTCACGAAGATCCTCCCGCAGATTGAAAAGTTCGACGCGGTCTTCTTCGAAGTATTGGATCAATTTCCAATCCCCGACACGAATGGCGCTGGCCGGCGTGGTCGTTGGATAATAGTGCGGAAAGTGCCAATACAGCGCGTCGCGAGGAAGCATCGCAGCCGGGTCTTTCAACAACGGCACCAAATCAACGCCGTCCACAACGTCGTTCCATTTTGACCGATCCGTAGCACCAGCGATGTCCAAAATTGTCGGATACAAATCTTGCGTCGAAACCGGTTCGTTGCAGACACTGCCCGCCGGCGTGACGCCCGGCCAGTAGACGATCCACGGCTCGCGGATGCCTCCTTCGTACAACGAACCTTTGCCCGAGCGCAGCGGAAAGTTCGATGTGGGAACCCCCTGACGCACGCGATTGACCACGCCGCCGTTGTCAGAGGTAAAGAAGACCACCGTCCGCTCGGCGATCCCTCGCCGTTCAAGGGTCTCCAGAATCCGCCCCACACTCTCATCCAGACTCTGCACCATCGCGGCATAATGGGCGTTCTGGTGGTGCAAACACGGTTTGATTTTCTTCTGATATTTCTCAGCGATCTCCGGCTTGCCTTCGATCGGGCTGTGTACGGTGTGGTACCACATGTTCAAGAAAAACGGCCGGTCTCCCGCCTCTTCCATGAACTGGACCGCCTTGTCCGTCAGTCGATCCGTCAAATAGTCGTCCGGGCTGCCCGGTCCCAATCCCGGTACGTACCGCAATTCACCGTCCGACCACGCCCCGGCAAACGGATAATGGAATGTCGCCGGCGCTCCCCAGAACGTTCCGCCGATGTTGACGTCAAACCCCTGGGTCTCGGGATAATACCCCGCCGTACCCAAATGCCATTTGCCTATGTGCGCCGTCAGATACCCCGCTTCCTGCAGCACTTCCGCCAACGTGATTTCGTCGTGCGGAAGGTTTGCCAACGATTCCGGCGGCAACAATTTGCGCCCCTGTTCCGGACCGGCAGCCGCCCGTTCATGCCAGATCGTCATCGGAATCCGCGCCGGATATTTGCCGGTCATGATCGACGCCCGCGTCGGCGAACAGATCGACGCCGCTGCATACGCATCGGTAAACCGCATCCCCCGCGATGCCAACCGGTCGATGTGCGGCGTCTCATGCAGGTCGGCCCCGTAACACCCAATGTCTGACCACCCCAAATCGTCGACCAGCAACAACACGATATTTAGCGGTTTCGATTCCAGCTCCGCAGCCGACAGTCCCTCGCCGCGCGACACGCCCATCGCAACCACCGCGATGACCAACCACGATACGCATTTCATATTTCGATTCCCAATGATTAACGCTTCCCACACACGTCTCTCAGCGCCCGGCTCCGCCGGAGGATCGCAGCACTGGACGGTTTAACGACAAAA
>CALFYU010000026.1 GCA_937952455.1 uncultured Planctomycetaceae bacterium | reverse complement strand
AGCTTATCGCCCAAGCCTTGGCGGAACAGAAGCAAGTCGTCGTGCCCTACTGCCGCGACGCTGAACTGCAACTGTTTCATTTAAAGGCTGATGATGAACTCACGACGGGCGCCTACGGCATCCTCGAACCCTCGGCCGAACTCCACCGACAAACCGAACGCCGCATCGCAGTGCGGGAACTCGATCTGATTCTCGTCCCCGGCGTCGCCTTCGACGTCCACGGCGCCCGCTGCGGCCACGGTAAAGGGTATTACGACAAGCTCCTGCAAACTGCAAAAGAAAAAACTCCGCTGATCGCCTTGGCATTCGATTGCCAGATTTTCCCCAAAATCCCCACAGAATCACACGACGTCTTCATGGACAAGATCATCACCGAGTCTACGATTTATCCGAACAAGCCATCACTAACTCCCGACGATCGGCGAGCTTAAGCGCGCCGGTTATGCCCCGAACCGAAAAATCAGCCGACGCAAGCCCATTATCTTCTTTGCGTCTCCGCGCGAGAACCTTTTTCACAAATACGCAATACCCGAATCCCTATGGGATACCGCACACTCAAAGCCTGCACCGACGACCTGCTCGCCACCGGACGGATGATCCGCATTGATGAGCCGGTCGATCCGCATCTGGAAGCGGCTGAGATCCAGCGCCGCGTCTTCGCCGCCGGCGGACCGGCGATTTATTACGCCAACGTCACCGGTTGCCGATTTCCGATGGTCAGCAACCTGTTCGGCACCATGGAACGGGTGCGGTATCTCTTTCGCGACACACTCGACGCCGTCGCGCAACTGGTCCGCATCAAGGCCGACCCCGCGACTGTTGCGAAACACCCGCTAAAAACGCTCCGCGCCGGCCCGACCGCGTTTCACATGCTCCCCCGCAAAGTCCGCCGCGGGCCGATCCTGGAGCACACGACGACGATCGATCAACTGCCGCAACTGAAATCGTGGCCGGACGACGGCGGAGCGTTTATCACGTTGCCGCAAGTCTACACCGAACATCCCGATACGCCCGGCGTCGCTAAGTCGAACCTGGGAATGTACCGCGTGCAACTCTCCGGCGGAGAGTATCAACCCAACGCCGAAATCGGCATGCACTACCAAATCCATCGCGGCATCGGCGTACATCACGCCGCCGCCATTCGCCGCGGCGAAAAATTGCGGGCCAATATTTTCGTGGGGGGCCCCCCGGCAATGAGCGTCGCCGCCGTGATGCCCTTGCCCGAAGGACTTCCTGAACTGCAATTCGCCGGCGCGCTCGGCGGCCGCCGCGTGCGGATGGTCCACGGCGCCGAACCGCTGCCGATTCCGGCGGAGATCGATTTTTGCATCAGCGGATACATCATCCCCGACAGGACGCTCCCTGAAGGCCCCTTCGGCGATCACTTAGGCTACTACAGTTTGGCGCACGAATTTCCGGTGTTTTGTGTCGAGAAGGTCTATCACCGCGACGGAGCGATTTGGCCGTTTACGGTTGTGGGCCGTCCGCCACAAGAGGACACGATGTTCGGCGAACTGATTCACGAAATCACCGGGCCGATGATCCCCGTCGTTCTGCCCGGCGTCCGCGCCGTGCACGCCGTCGATGCGGCCGGCGTGCATCCGTTGCTGTTGGCGATCGGCAGCGAACGTTACGTTCCCTATGCCAATGACCGCGCCCCGCAAGAAATTCTTACGCAGGCCAACGCCATCTTGGGCCAGGGACAGATGTCGTTGGCAAAATATCTACTCATTGTCGCCAATAACGACGCCCCGCAACTCGACGTGAACGACATCCCCGCCTTTTTCGCACATCTGCTGGCGCGCATCGATTGGCGGCGCGATTTGCACTTCCAGACGCAGACGACCATCGACACGCTCGATTACTCCGGCAGCGGCCTCAATCGCGGTTCGAAGGTCGTGATGGCGGCCGCCGGTGAATCGCGACGATCGTTGCCGACGGAAATCCCCGGCGAGTTGAAACTCCCCGACGGCTTCACCGCTCCCCGCGTTTGCCTGCCGGGCGTGTTGGCGATCCAAGGCCCGACGTTTCAATCCCACGAATCCCTCGCGGCGTTTTGCGACCACTATGCTCACGATGCGCCGATCAACGAGTTTCCGCTGATTGTCCTCGTCGACGACAGTGAGTTCACGGCGCGGACGCTCAACAACTTTTTGTGGACAACGTTCACCCGCTCCAATCCGGCCGCTGACATCGACGGCATCGGCCGATTCACCGAGCAGAAACATTGGGGCTGTCGCGGCAGTCTCGTCATCGACGCCCGCCGCAAACCACACCACGCCCCGCCGCTGATTGAGGACCCCGAAATCACCCGTCGCGTCGATGCACTCGCCCATTCGGGCGGTCCCTTGAGCGGCATTCTCTAACCGGTCACTGCCAAGCGTGCAAGGGTGGCTGGGGACGAGCGACAGCTCGCCCCCAGGTCGTTTGACACCGCGACGCGTTAAGCCCTGGGGGCGGACTTCGTCCGTCCCCAGCCACCCTTATTCTGACATCTTGTGATTGGGTGGTGCGTAACCGCACACTCGACCACGCAATGTCCCGCCCCGCTCACAGCAACTCGGAGATCGGCTCCCCTTCGGAGAGAATCTGGATCGGCCGTCCCGCGCGATCGTAATAGACGTGCGAGCGATCAATGCCAAACCGATCGTAAATCGTCGCCAACAAGCAATTGCTGTTCATCGCCCGCTGCACCGGTTCTTCGCCGTTCTTATTCGTGGCTCCGATCACCTGCCCCATCTTCAATCCGCCGCCGGAGAGCAACACGCTCATCGCCCGCGGCCAATGGTCCCGTCCGGGACGGCCCGACGCGTCTTGATAGGCGATCTTCGGCGTGCGGCCGAATTCCCCGCAGAACACGAACAGCACGTGTTTGTCCAATCCCCGCTGATACAAATCCTCAATCAGCGCCGGCACCGCCTGATCGAATTGCGGCAACTTTTCGCGATAGGCGTTGAAGATGTGGGAATTGACCGAATGGTCGTCCCAATTGCTCGTGCGGCCCGTTTCCGGTTTCAATCGATAGCCGGCCTGGCATTGCACAAACCGCACCCCCGCCTCCACCAGACGGCGGCAAGTCAGCAGGCTGTTTCCCCAATGCGTGTCGCCATAGCGGGCGCGCGTCTCGGGAGCCTCCCGCGAAAGATCGAACGCGTCCCGCGTTTTGCTGCTGGCCAACATGTCCAGCGCGCGGCGGTGAAAGGTATCCAGCGCCTGCATTTCGCCGCTGGCATCAATGTTCCGCTGCAGCCGATCAAACGAGCGGACCAGATCGCGCCGCCGGCGCAGCGCCGCCGATCCCCGTTCATCGATTGTTAGACTCGAATCGAGCGGACCGGTACTATAAATCGGCACAGGATCATAACGGTTGTTGCCGCTCCGCGACAGCAGGCTGGGATACGGCATGTACGGCGCATACGCCGGTCCCAAGTAGGCCGGACCGCCGCCGTAAAACGGCGTGTTCCCCACGAACAGCGGAATGTCTCGCAGGCGATGTTCGAGTTGCTTGGCCACAACTGAGCCGATCTGCGGAAACTCCGCCGAAGCGGGATTGGCCGCCGTGGAGGCGTAGCCGGTTAAAAACCGATTCGTCCCGCCGGAATGTTCCGCCCGCTGATGATGCAAACTCCGCACGAGCGTAAACCGGTCCCCCAGCGCCGCGAGGTTCGGTAATAGCTCCGTGATCTGCATGCCGGACACCGACGTGGCGATCGGCGCGAACGGTCCGCGGACTTCCGCCGCCGCCTCCGGTTTGAGATCGAACAGGTCCAAATGGCTCGGGCCGCCGTTGGCCCAAAACAGGATTACGGAGAATTCCTTCTCCACCGTCGCCGCACCGGCCTGAGCCGCGAATAACCGCGCGAGGTCCAACGTCTCCCCGGACGCCAGCGCGCCAAGTCCCATGCCGCCGATCTTCAGCCAACTGCGGCGATCGATTGGCCCGGGACAGGTTCGTGAATACGCGTTTTGGGACACGATGACTCCATCTCTCCCGCTTGGACGTACAGCAATTAGCAACAGCGGCGATAATCTGTCCGGCAGCCCGTTTCAATAGATTAGCAAATTGTTCCCCTCGGCGCCAAAAACGACGGTGCAGATTTTTCCCACAGCAGACTTGCGGGAACCGCTGATCGCGATCGTCCGCTCCCCTTTCTGAGATGCCCTCCCCCGGCGGCCGCATGTCGGCGCGCAACCGCGGTGGTTTGTTACGGGGAGGCCGCAAACAGAATCTGGGCAGATTTGTCTTTTCCTGTTTTTGATCTTGTGATAGAAACTGCGCATTCACACTTCGGTCACCAGTTCTTCGACAAATTCGACAACGGTTGAACCAGCATACACATGCTGTTTGCCATGCAACGTGGCGGGCGGCCGCTGGGAATTCCCAATTCGAATAAAACGCGATATGATTGCGTTGCGGAATCGGCCCCCTGAGGGGGTTTGTTCTCGTGATGGCAAAACGGATCGGCTGGTTTCCGACGTCGTTGGAGGTCAGACGCGTGTTTGTGTGGAAACAACGATCGCAACGAAGCGATTCGCAGATACGCCGGTTATGAAGCCTCAACCCAGGCAAGGAGGCCGCCGTGAATTCCGATTCCGGACATTTTCACAGACCAGGAATTAAGAGTGTCAACGTCAAGGTCCAAATCCGCTGGATGATTCGGCGGGATATGGCCGAAGTCCTGCGAATCGAACGCGAAAGCTTCGAGTATCATTGGACCGAAGAGGATTTTCTCTGCTGCCTGCGGCAGCGGAATTGCATCGGCATGGTGGCCGAAGCCGACGGGCAAGTCGTAGGCTTTATGATCTACGAGCTGCACAAGACCCGCCTGCACATATTGAACTTCGCCGTGGCAACAGAATTCCGCCGCCAAAGCATCGGCGGACAAATGATCGAAAAGCTGGTCAGCAAGCTGTCGCAGCAGCGGCGCAAGGAAATTACGCTGGAAGTGCGCGAGACGAACCTTCCCGCGCAATTGTTCTTCCAGAATTGCGATTTCGTCGCCGTCGGGGTGCTCCGCAATCACTATGAAGACTCGATCGAGGATGCCTACGTGATGAAGTACCGCCTCGATCCCGAGGACGCCATGTACAGCTTTGCACCACACAACCGCATCGCCAAGTACGAAAAACTCACTGACGGCCAACTCGGCGAATCGTAGCGCGTCAAAACACCACTCGAAAAGCACGCTCACGCCGGTGAGCGTGCTTTTTTGCGCGCGTTTGCTTGCGCCTTACTGCTCTCGCGGCCGGGTTGCTTGCACCACATTGCAACAGTATTCTTGAGGCGTCCCAATTTTCGGTGCCACTGGCGGCTTGCCCGCCAGTGCCGCGTCAATTTACGTCGATCAAGCACATCGACGTCAGTCCACATGCGCACTGGCGGACGAGCCGCCAGTGCCACCCACCTCGCAATTGATTAGTTGAATTGGAGCCTCTCGGACGTTTGACGACTCAGCTTGGTGCTGCCGCATAACCGATCGAACTTCGATGCCAGCAAACAAATGGAAATACGCGATTTTGCCCGGCGGATCCTCGAGTCCGAAGACATTGCCGAAAAACTCCTGCCGCTTGACGGCCCGGCGACCGATGACGTCCCTGGTAAGCCGCTGCGGATCACGTTGCCCGCGCGTTCGCCGCGGCTGAAATTTGCCGGCCGCAAACAAGCCCCCTTGATGCCCGCCCCGGAGGCCTTTCGTGATCCCGAAAAACGGGCGGTCGCCCACCATATCATGGCCAACCACGAGCTACAGGCCCTGGAGGTGATGGCCTATACGCTCTGCGCGTTTCCTGCCGCCTCCAAAGAATTCCGGCTGGGGATGCTCGACGTGATGGCGGACGAACAGCGGCACACCCGCATGCACGTTGAACGGCTCGCCGAATACGGTCTGTCATTCGGCGACTGGCCCGTCAACGGCTATTTCTGGCTCAAGGCGCAGGAATTTCAATCGCCGCTGGACTACCTGGCCGGTTTGCCGCTGACGTTCGAGGCGGGCAATCTCGACCACACGCTCGAATTTGAAGCCGCGTTCGAGATGGCGGGCGACAAAAAAGGGGCCGGTATCATGCGGGCCATCCATCGCGACGAAATCGGCCACGTCGCCTTCGGGCTGAAGTGGCTGCGGATCTTAAAGGCGGAACACCAAACCGACTGGGACGCCTACAAAACGCACCTGCATTGGCCGCTGCGGCCCGAGAAGTCCAAAGGAAAAACCTTTCATCGCCAACCGCGTCTCGATGCGGGCATGACGGCCGAATTCATCGACCATCTGGAGCAGGCCGCCCCGGAGTCGGGTGAAGACGCGACACCGTAAACCGGCCCACGCCGCAAACGATTGTGCCGCCCTTTCAGGGCTGGAATTCTCGCCCGCCTCCAAACCCAGGGCGGCGGGGCGTTCGCTCCGCTCACGCTGCCTTGCCCTGGGCTGACTTGTCACAGCCCCTATCGGGGCGAGTGCGCCGGCCCCAACGGGGCCAAACATGTCAGCCCAGGGCAAAGCGCAGCGCCGCCCTGGGTTACGTTAATCACACACGATGCCAGCTCTGAAGGGGCGACACAATTGACCAACTCAAAAATGGTCACTCATCAAAATCCCCTCAATGCCAAGATGATCTTCACCTTTCCCCAAATCCCCGGCTTTGCTATAAACCCGCCGAATTCACAGCGACCAATTGTGCCTTCTCTGCCCGTCACATCTCGCGGTACGGACCATTTGCGCCGATGGCAACATTGACCCATCCCAGCGGAGAGACGTTGTTCCGCCCCGGCGATGTCTTGGATGGCTTTCTCAACGCTCCTCCCCTTTCGCGACGGCATCGGATTTTCCTGCTGGCGGCTTTGATCCTGCTCACGGCGGCGCCGCGACTGCTGTTGGCTTGGCAGAGCACGGTAATCTGCGACGACGGTTATTACTATCTGTCTGTCGCCCGCATGTGGCAACAAGGTCAAATCGATGCGGCGTTGAGTTATCTGAATCTCAACACTTATCCACTGATTCTCTGGGGCCTGGAGAGCGCGGGGCTGCCCGCTCCTTGGAGTTACAAGCTGTGGGGTGTTTTCGCCTCCTGCTTGAGCGTGTTGCCGCTGTTTGGCTGGGTCCGCCGCCTGTTCAATGACCGCGCGGCTGCCGTAGCGGTCATTCTGTTCGCCGTTCATCCAGAGATGATCGAACTGTCCGTCGAACCGATTCGGGAAGCGACGTTCTGGCTATTTTTCCTCGCGGCAGTCTATGTGATTCATCGATGTGCGACGTCCACAAGCCGCATGAGGGGACCATTGGCGGCGGGATTGGCAACCGCGGCCGCAATTTATACGCGCTCAGAAGGCTGGGTGCTGTTGGTTTTGGCGGGGATGTGGTTCATCGGCCTGACGCCGCCGGCGGATAACGGCCCGCACCCCGCGCACCGTGGGCGGCCGCCCCGCCAGCAGCCGCTCCCGGACGAAGCGGTAGA
>CALFYU010000025.1 GCA_937952455.1 uncultured Planctomycetaceae bacterium | reverse complement strand
TGGGCGCGATGTTCGCCGCGGATTTGGCGGCGGCAAACCAGATGCTCCCCGGCCAATTGTCTGAAGCATTGGGAGAATTGGTGGCCAGCGGACTGGTGACGGCAGACGGGTTTGACGGCTTGCGGCAATTCGTTTCCAACAAGCCGGCGCCGGCGAACACGTCTTTGCCGGCACGGATGCGGCGGGGATCGAAGCGCAACCGGTTGCCGGTCAAATCGGCCGGGCGCTGGGCCGTCTGGGAGCGCGCGACGGGCGATGCACTACAGCCGGATGAAAGCATCGAGCAGTGGGCGTGGCAGTTGTTGCGGCGGTGGGGTGTGGTGTTTCGCGATTTACTAGAAAGGGAACAAGGCGCCCCGCGTTGGTTTGAGTTGTTGCAAGTCTATCGCCGTCTCGAAGCCCGCGGGGAAATTCGCGGCGGGCGGTTTGTTTCCGGCGTCGGCGGCGAACAGTTCGCTCTGGGGGATACGGTCAATCAATTGCGGCAACTGCGCGACGAAGGGCCGCGGCAGGAACTGATCGTGCTTTCGGCCGCCGATCCGCTGAATCTGATCGGCCTGCTCACCGATCACGCCCGCGTGCCGCGCACCGCTTCAAACCGCGTTGCGTATCTGGACGGAATTCCCGTGGCGAGTTTGCAGGCGAACGTGGTGGAATATACGGATGCCTGTCCCACCGCGGCCTATGCCTTAGTCGCTTCGCGGCTGCAAGCAACCACCACGGGCGACATCAGCCACGACGCCCGCCAACGTTCGCTGGAGCGTCTGGAGCGCAAAAACGCCGAAGCGGCGGCAGAGCGTGTGCGCAAACGCCGCGAGAAGGGCGGTTTTCAGCGCCCGCGGGTGGTTTGATTGCGCCCGAATAAAAAAATCGAAATCCACACGAACTCGCTCGACACAGCTCGGCAAATTGACGGTGCGCATTAGTACCGTTTACGGGACTTGTCCAGCTGAAAGCGGGTATTAGGCCCGCCGTTTACGGCGGGTTTCGCAGAGCAAATTTTTCATTTCGATTCGATCCCCGTTAACGGGGATTCCCGACGAGTGGCTTTAGCCGTTACCGCATGACTCAGAATCGATGGGCGAGAAGCCTCGTGAACGAGGCTCAGCGGTACGAGGGATGCGGTCATCTCACCCGCCGTAAACGGCGGGCCTAATACCCCCGCGCGGAAACGCCGGTAAACCGGCGTTATTGTTTCCAAAAGGTACATGCACTTGGCGTGCGGCACATTGTACATGCCCGTTGACAACCACGTCACGCCACCGGGTTGCGCAGTACGCCAATGCTGCCGATCTCCGCTTCCACCTGATCTCCCGCGTGCAAATACGTCCCCGTTGTGTTGCCGACGCCGGCGGGGGTGCCGGTGGAGATGATGTCGCCTGGTTCCAGGGTGACATAGCTGGAGATGAATTCCACAATCGCCGCCACGGGGAAGACCATTTCGGACGTCGAGGAATCCTGTTTGACGTCGCCGTTGACGCGGAGCGTTAACTTGAGCGTCTGCGGATCAGCCAGTTCGTCGGCGGGGAGCACGCAGGGGCCCATCGGGCAGAACGTGTCGTGCCATTTGCCGTGCAACCAGTCGAAAAAGCCATCTTTCTCCCGCTGCTTGCGGCCCGGGTTGGGTTTGAATTTGCGGTCGGAGATGTCGTTGACGATCGTGTAGCCGGCAACGTAATCCAACGCGTCCGCTTCGCTGACCCCTTTGCATTGCCGGCCGATGATCACGCCTAGTTCCAATTCCCAATCGATGTGATCGGGCGAGATCGCTGGGATGCAGATCGGATCGCCGTGGTGGGTCAACTATTTCAGCGGCGGCTTCATGAAGACGTAGGGGAACGTGTTCGCCCGCTCTTCCGCCCGCCCGCCCCCTTCTTCGATGTGAGCGGAATAGTTGCCGGCCAACAACATCAACTTCGTCGGGGACGGAACGGGGACGAGCAGTTTGACAGAATCGGTCGGAATTGAAAGCTCAGCGCGGCCGGCGTCGTCCAGGTTTTCCAGCCGAGTTTGCAGCGACAAAACCGCCTCGCGAGCGGAGCCGCCGGGCAGATAGGGGAGCAGGCTGTCCCCGCCGGGCAGGGATATTTTGGCCGCCTTGGCTGCTTCGGACAGCGAAATCACGGCGGATTCCGTATAAAAGCCGACGGCGATTTTTCCACTTTGTTTAAACCGGCAAAGTCTCATGGTGGTCTCCTGGTCACGTTTTTCGGCGCTGCCAGCGGTGTTGATTTTGGGGTCCGGATTTCAAGCCCCCAGTGTGGCGATGTCCGGCAGGTTTCTCAATTGATGCGGGTCGAGAAAAATAATTTCCGACCGATTGCGAATGATGTAATGGCCGCCCATGCCCAATGCCATCCTGGGACACCTTCGGCCGGGGAGACGCCGGCGGCGACGCGGGGCGCCCTTGCCAGGTTTTGCAGCCGGAATAAAATTCTGGTGAGCCAATCCCCGCGGCCGTACGTTGACAAACGGCGGCGGTGGAATTTGCGTAATACCAATGAAATCAACGTGTCGACCGACGCGAGGAGTAGTGAACGATGATGCCTGTCTTCGACTTCAGATATTTGTTGTTTGTGTCCCCAGCGATCATTTTGATGATCTGGGCACAGGCGCGGGTGAAAAGTGCGTATCACCGGGGGATGCAGATCCCCGCTCCCCTAAGCGGCGCTGCTGCGGCGCGGCATATTTTGGATCAAGCCGGCTGCCAGAACGTGGCCATCGAAGAGGTCGGCGGACAACTGTCCGACCATTACGATCCGCGGGAGAAAGTCCTGCGGTTAAGCCACGAAGTGTACCAAAGCCGTTCCATGGCGGCCGTCGGCATCGCTGCGCACGAAGCGGGGCATGCGATGCAGGATGCGCAACGCTACGCGCCGCTGGTGGTCCGCAATATCGCCGTTCCGGCCGCGATGTACGGTCCAACGGCGTTCATGATCTTGTTCTTGGCCGGACTACTGTTCAGCATGCCGCAACTGATGTGGTTGGGCGTGATTTGTTACGCCGGTCTGCTGTTCTTCCAAATCGTCAACCTGCCGGTCGAGTTTGACGCTAGCAACCGGGCCAAAGCCGTGTTGGCCGAGTTGAATATCGTCGATCAAAACGGCGCCGTCGCCGTGCGGGATGTGCTGAATGCCGCCGGCTGGACGTATGTCGCCGCCACGCTGCAAACGCTGTTGACGGTGTTGTACTACGTGATGATGCTGATGGGCGGCGGCCGCAGGGATTAAACCGACTCACTCTCCCAAAACGTCAAAATGGGTGCGCGATCCTCACCACAGAGAGGAAAGAAAGGGAATCCCTCCGCTTTCCTACGCGTATCTCTGCGCTCTCCCCCGTGAGTCCAAAAAAAAGGCCGCGACGCACCTTTTCCTGCTCAGACGGATTCACGCGGCCGCTTAATTGCAGCGGCCGATCAACGGGCCTAACATGAAGGGAGGGCTTCCGCAGAAGTATTGGCCACTGTTGCATCCACGGCGTGGGGAAGGTTCGCTCATGGTTCGCTTGATTGCCGCTTCAATACTTGTTTTGGGCACCTGCGTCCCCGCCGTCGCAGCGCCGCCGCGGAATGTGGTGATGATGGTCGTCGACGACCAGGGGTTAGATTCTGGATGTTACGGAAACGACAAAATTGACACGCCGAGCCTTGATGCACTGGCTGCAGAGGGGACGTTGTTCACGCAGGCGTTTTGCACGACTGCCAGTTGCAGCGCCAGCCGGTCGGTGATTCTCAGCGGCCTACACAATCACGCCAACGGGCAATACGGGCACCAGCAAAGTTACCATAACTTTCACACGCTGAACTTCGTCAAGAGCTTGCCGGTGCTGCTGGCCCAGGCGGGATATCGCACTTGTTCGATCGGCAAATTCCACGTCCAACCCGAAGCGACCTATCACTTCGACACCTATGCCAACAAGGGACTGGACGGCGGCGCGCGGAGCACCGTACAGATGGCGGAGAACGCCGAGAAGTTCATCCGCCAGAAAGACGACCGGCCGTTCTTCATCTACTTCTGCACCGCGGATCCGCATCGCGCACGCGTGGGATTCGCCAACAATCGTCAATACCCCGGTGTGAAGGAGAACAAAGTCTCGCCCCAAGACGTCATCGTACCGCAATACTTGCCCGACAGCCCCGAAGCCCGTGAAGAATTGGCCGAATATTACCAGGCGGTGAACCGCGCCGATCAAGGTTTGGGGCGTCTCATGCAAGCGCTGAAAAACACCGGTCACACGGATGATACGCTGGTGATTTACCTAAGCGACAATGGCATCCCCTTTCCCGGCGCAAAGACGAACCTCTACGACCCCGGGATGAACCTGCCGTTGGTCGTGCGATCTCCCGATCAAAAACGCCGCGGCGTGCGGACCGACGCGATGGTCAGTTGGGTCGATTTGGTGCCGACGATTCTAGAATTCACAGGCGCTGCCGGCCCGGACTATCCGCTACATGGCCGGTCATTCTTGCCCGTGCTCGAGGAAGAACACCCTGCTGGCTGGGACGAGGTGTTCGGTTCGCACACGTTCCATGAAATCACGATGTATTATCCGATGCGTGTGATTCGCACCGACAAGTTCAAATATATCTTAAACCTCGCCCATCAATTGCCGTTTCCCTTTGCTTCCGATTTGCAGGAATCGCTGACATGGCAAGGGGTTCTCAAGCGACAGGATTCCTATTACGGCAGCCGCAGCGTCGACGCCTATCTACACCGTCCGCGGCACGAGTTGTACGACATCCAGGCCGATCCCAAGGAGATCGAAAACCTGGCAGACAATCCGGCCTATGCAGAGCAGTTGCAAGAACTGCAGGAAAAACTGCGGGAGTTTCAGGAACGAACCAAGGATCCGTGGGTGGTGAAATACGATTACGAGTGACAACAGCGGCTTGGCAGGAACCGCGCCCTCCCGAAACGTTGTTGTGCGCGGGTCTCCTGACCCCGCACGGACCTGACCGCAGGTCTCCCCGACAAGGCGGGGGCCGTTCGCATGACCGAGAAAGGTGCGTCGCGACGCACCCCGACTTAGAGGAAGTTTTATGGCCAAAAAGATCTTGATGATTGTCGGCGACTACGTGGAAGACTACGAGGTCATGGTGCCGTTTCAGGCGCTGTGGATGGTCGGTCTCGAAGTGCACGCCGTCTGTCCGCAGAAAAAATCGGGCGACGCGGTGCGGACTGCCGTACACGATTTTGAAGGGGATCAGACGTATAGTGAGAAGCCGGGACATAACTTTAGCCTCAACGCCGACTTCGACGCCGTGGAACCGGCCGCGTACGATGGTCTGGTGATTCCCGGCGGACGAGCACCGGAATATTTGCGGTTGGACGGCAAAGTCCTGGAGATGGTGCGACACTTCGCGGAAACGGGCAAGCCAATCGCCTCGATCTGTCACGGGCTGCAGCTTCTGGCCACCGCCGGGGTTCTTAAAGGGCGGACGTGTACGGCGTATCCCGCCTGCCGTCCCGAAGTGGAAGCGGCCGGCGGAAGGTTTGCCGAAATTCCGGTCGACGGCGTGCACGTCGACGGCAACCTCGTCACCGCCCCGGCGTGGCCCGCGCATCCTCGTTGGCTGGCGGCGTTTTTGGAAGTGTTAGGCGTAACAATCAAGCACAATTAGCCAAACAAAAAGAGACATATCACCGATGTGTTGTTCGAAGAGTTGGACGTGGATTGGAGCGGTCGTCGCCTGTCTGGCCGTCGTGATGGGGGCCTTCGGTGCGCACGGAGTCGATGGGTACTTTGCCGAAAAATACGCCGGACAAACGAAGCAGATGGCGGGCGTGACGGTCCCCGCTGCCCCGAAGTATCTGCGGGACTTCAATACGGCGGCGGATTATCAGATGTATCATGGGTTGGCGTTGTTGGCGGTCGGACTGCTGTCGAACGTGCGACCGAAGCGTTCGCTGCAGATTGCCGGCTGGTCGTTTCTGGGCGGGGTGGTGCTGTTTTCCGGATCCTTATACGCGCTGACGCTCAGCGGCGAAACGAAGCTCGGCATGATCACGCCGATCGGCGGGACGTTGTTTATCGTCGGCTGGGTGGCGCTGGCGATCGGCGCGTGTTCTTGTGGGACCGCCACGGTGGAATTGGATTCGTGACATCCAATGATTGCCTCCGATAGGACAAAGCAATAGGAGCCGACATCGACGATGAAGTTACTGGTGCTGCTGCTGGTCATCGTGGTCGCCTTGATGGTGGGAACGGCGCTTGTCTTTCAGTTCTTCGGCTGGCAAGGCCTGTTGTTTCTGATCGTGGGCATGATCGTTGGACTGTATGTTCTCAAACGGTTGGCCGGCTGGCTGATCATGCGGATGTTTCTGCTGCCGTTTCGCAAGAAGGGAGCGGTGCTCGAAGGGGCAACAGTCGAAGTCCATCGCGTCACACGCGCGGAGCCGCCCGACCGCAGCGACGAAATCGCCGACGAGCGGGCCTTACTTGAAGAAGCCGGCTTTGATGACGAATACGGCGAGGAGGAGTATGAGTCCGAAGAATACATCCGCGATCTGATCGCCCACGATGCTGCTGCGGATTGGTATGAAATCGATGTCACCATTACGCCTGCGACAAGCGACACCGAGCGCGCGCAGACGCCGTTTCGACTCTGGGAGCCGGCGGAGTTGATGCTTGTCCCTTCGAGTTTCGACGGCAATCGGTTTGATGCCGGTGACGCCGAAGAGATCGAGGAGCATGCGGGATTGGGGGTCCATTCCGTGCAGGTCTGGCGCGGGGGTGCGTTCCAGGAAGACGAAGAGGGAGAATACGGCGGTACACAGCGCCTGTTGTTGCACGCCGGAGTTCCACGAGGCAGCCGCGATATGAAGTTCATGTACTACTTCAACAGCTTCGGGCGCGTGGAATTGCCCACAATCGATGTCTGAAATCGGCGGCGCAATCCGGTCCCCCGGAATAGCCGGGGAGGCCACGCCGGAAATTTGGGGTCCGCCCCCGGGATTCGGCCGCATGTTGCCAAAATGCATCGTATGTTTCCAGTAGACCCCATCCCCTGCCGGGTCATGTTGCCGTTTGTGAACGCACAATCGGCACACCCCCGACATACGGCCGAACCGGCCCCACGGTCCGCTGGAGACGAGGCATGTTCACGCGCAAAATCCAACTGCATCCCACACACATCCCGCACCGAAATGCCGGCGACTCGTCCAATTTGGAGGCCAGCATGGCCGAAGGCGCTCAACTGCCTCAGACGCAAACGCCGGCCGCAACCGCCTACGAGGACGTCTGCAATGCGCTGCATCTCACCGCGGACAGGCAATACGACCTTGCCACGTTTCGCCACTCGTGGCAAGAGCCGGAATTTGGGCGGTTGATTCAACAACTTTCGAAACAGACGGCCACGGCGGAAATCGCGACACTGGAGCGCCGCTGCTTGAACATGCTGGGCGATCTGTTCCATACGAGCGAACCGTCAGGCGCCGCCGTTGCAAGCCGCGCTCAGGCCGTTCAACTGGCCGGACTGGCGATGTTATGGAACTGGCGTCGATACCGGCGATCACCCGGGCAGCGGATCACCCGTCCCAATATCGTCTGGGGGCGGGAACCATCGTCCGCCTGGGCAGACTTTGCCCGCATTTTTGAAATCGAACAACGCGGCGTTCCCACACGCGACTGTCGTTGCCTGCTGGACGTCGAACGGGCGGTGGCGCAGGTTGATGCCAATACGATCGGTGTCGTCGGCGTGTTGGGAAACGACGTTAGCGGAAACTACGACCCGCTGGCCGAACTCGACGCGGCACTCACACCGCTCGACGATCAGGCCGGTCGGCCCGTCCCGATCCATGTCGACGCCGTCGGTGGTTTTGTGGCGCCGTTTCTAACATCGCAATTACGCTGGGACTTTCGACTGCCGCACGTGCAGTCGATTCACGTCTCCGGTGGCGGATACGGCATGGTCCAGCCGGCTGCTGAATGGGTGTTGTGGCGCGACCGGTCCCAAATGCCGGACGGTTTGCGCAGCATGAATCACCCCGGCAATCCGCCCGCCGAAACCGAGGGAATTGTCGCTCAATACTACAGCTTCCTCCGCCTGGGCCGTGACGGCTACACGCGGATCATGCGGCAGTTGCAAGACCTGGCCCGGATGGTCGCTGACGGAATGTCGGCGACCGGTCGATTTGAAATTCTCAGCGACGGACAATCGCTGCCGCTAGTGTGTGCGAGAATGCGGACCGGGGTCCAATATCGAGCCTCCGACGTATCGCAGGGACTGCAAGAGCGGGGTTGGCTGGTGCCGGCCATGGTCATCGACCAGCAGGCCGGCGTAGAGGTCTTGCGGATTGTGGTCGGCGAAGGGCTGCAGCGTTCGCGGGTTGAGGCCCTGTTGAAGGATTTGCGCCGAGTGCTGAAAACTCTCGATCGTCGTCCGCCGCGCCGGACGCAGCGATCGATCGAGCAGGAACTGCTGCACGACGCCGCCGAGACCCTGCGCGACTTGAGCGGCATCCGGGCACGGATTCCGCTGACAAGCCCCGCCCGCGTGAGCTAACGCAATCGCCTGAGCCGGTCCTAACGATCGCGCGTATTGAATCAATGACATAAGATTCGCCCCCACGCGGCGGCGACTCTGCATTGTCGTGCGCTGCATTTTCGACCAGCTTCTCCCGTCTTGTCCCGCGAAGATGGACTAGACTTTCTTTTGACCGCCAAGATGCGCGCCGCCGGTTTGTCGCGCACGACCTCGCCCCGTGCCGGGCACGGCGGTTGGGGCCGGTACCATTTCAAAGTGTCAGACGGGGAATTGCGATGTTGACGTCCGATTTGAGCACGGAATCGTTATTGGCGAGCTTGTTCGCGGATAAGGGCATTGCAAATCCGCAAGGCACCTCCCAGCCGGAGGCGGCAAGTACCGAGGAGTTTATTCCCCGCGAACCGACCTCCTTCGAGGAAGCCGATCTGCCAGAGGCGGAAGTCGAGGCGATCATTCTCAAGTTTCTGATGAATACCGCCGCGGCCACGGGAGCGGAAATCGCCGAACAGATCAAATTGCCGCAAAAGATGATCGAACCGGTTCTGCGGCGGCTCAAGGAGGAGCAGCAAATCGTCTACAAGGGAATGGGTTCGCTCAATGACTACATCCATGAAATCACCGAATTGGGTGCCGTCCGCGCTCGGCGGTTTTCCGAAAAGAACACGCATTACGGAGCCGCTCCGGTTTCGATCAGAGATTACATCGCCGGAGTCGAAGCGCAGTCGATCGGCAAGGACAAACCGACCGTCGACCGATTGCAAAAGGCGTTTGCGGGATTGACGCTCAGCGACGATTTGATGCGCCGCGTCGGACGGGCGATCCATTCCGGACGGGGGTTGTTCCTATACGGCAGTCCCGGCAACGGCAAGACGAGCATCGCCGAGCGGATCACCGGCGCGTTCGGCGATCACATTTGGATCCCCCGCATTCTTAACGTGTACGGCGAAATCGTACGGCTGTTCGACCCCAGCAGCCACGAAGAGTTGCCGGCAGCCTCCAAACAGGATACGGAAAACCGCATCAAGATTGACCGGCGATGGATTCGAATCCGCCGGCCTACGATCATTGTCGGCGGCGAGCTGACGATGGACAACCTGGAGATGACCAAAAACCGCGATTCCGGAATTAGCGAAGCACCCGTACAGCTCAAGAGCAACTGCGGCACCTTGCTGATCGACGACTTTGGCCGGCAGCGGATGAGCGAAGTCGAGCTGCTCAATCGCTGGATTGTTCCGCTGGAAAAGCGCTACGACATTCTCAGCATGGCCAGTGGCCGCAAGGTGCGGGTCCCGTTTGATCAGATGATTGTCTTCTCCACCAACCTGGACCCGTCGGATCTTGTCGACGAGGCGTTCTTACGTCGGATTCCCTACAAGATCGAAGCCAAGGATCCCACGGAAGCACAGTTTCGCTCACTGCTGGAAGAGCAGGCAGCCGCTTGGAACATTCAGGTGGCCGAAGGGGCCTTTGACCACCTGATCCGCGAACACTACAAGGCGACGCGGCGGAGCATGCGGTTTTGCCATCCCCGCGATTTGCTGCAGCAAGTGCGTAACCTGTGCGACTTCGAAGGCCGGCCGCTGGTCGCAGATATTGCCGCCCTGGACGCCGCTGTGGAAACCTACTTCGGCATCATGTACGGCACGGAAGCCTGGGTCTAAAGCCCGCTCAGACAAGCGGGCCACTGCTCGCTGGTCCCAGCAGCGGCAGCCGAGCGAATCGACCGCGTGAAACGCAGGCGTCCCGTGTGTCCGGTCGCGATTCCCAGGGCAACGGACGGATCATGCACCCGGTTTTCGCGAAAATCTCGTTGATTGCCGGACCGCTGTCGCGTAGAGTGCCCATATGAACGGGCCAATATCAGGCGCTCCTGTTAGCGACGATTCTTCCTCCACAATTCGGCGGCGCACACAGTCCTCCGCCCGGCGGTCGCACTCCAAGCCGGGGGCGGCAAACCCCAACGAATCGAATGGGGCAACCGTCGCAGCAACTCCCGGCAGCTCGTGGTGGACCCGCCATTGGGGAGATGCACCGGGGTGGTTGATCAGCGTCTTGTTTCACGCGGCGCTGCTTCTCATTTTGGCGCTGATTACGGTCTCGTACGAATTCCGCGATCGTCTACCGGAAATTCTCGCCGTCGTCGGGCAGCGAGAACAGGCTCCCGCCGCCGAAGAGCTGGAAACCACGCCAGAGGCGATCGAACTGGCGGTCAGCGATGCAGCGATGAGTTCATTGGATATTCAAAACGAGCCGTCCACCATGGATGTGCCGATACCGCTTGAAGAACAATCTCGCGACGAGGTGATTCCCGGGCTGGACGAATTTGCGTCGCTTGAGTCGATTCCGGATTTTGGATCACCGGAGTTGTCTGGCCGCACGGGATTTGGCAAATCAGAACTTATCGCCCGGGAAGGGGGGACGCCCGAAAGCGAAGCGGCCGTTGCCTTGGGATTACAATGGCTGGCCAACCATCAGAATCGCGACGGGAGTTGGAGTTTTGATCACCGCACGCGTCAGTGCGGCAGCGACTGCACCCATCCCGGCTCGCTGGCTCACTGTACGACCGGTGCAACGGGTATGGCGCTGCTCTGCTTCTTAGGCGCAGGACAATCCGAGCAATCCGGTGAATACAAAAACGTGGTGCGGCAGGGCGTTCGGTTTCTTGCGTCACAATCGAAATCGTCCCGGAAGATGGCGGGCAATCTGATGGGCCTGTCACGCCGCGGCCGTGGTCACGAAGGGATGTATGCTCAAGGGATTGCCACGTTGGCTCTTTGCGAGGCGTATAACTTGGGACAGAACCCGACGCTGCGAAAGCCTGCTCAGAATGCATTGGACTTTATCGTCCAGGCACAGGACACGCGCGGCGGCGGCTGGCGGTATCAACCCGGCGAGCGGGGGGATACCTCTGTCGTTGGCTGGCAGGTGATGGCGCTATACAGCGGACGGATCGCCGAATTGAACGTTCCCCAGCAATCGTTGGAAGCGGCCTGGGGTTTTTTGGACAGCGTGCAATCAGATGAAGGGGCCGGTTACGGCTACATGCAACCGGGTGCAACGCCGACTCTTTCGGCGGTCGGGCTGCTTTCCCGCATGTATCTGGGTAAGCCGCACGGTTGGGACACGGACCATCCCTCAGTCAAGCGGGGAGCTGCGCAATTCGCATCGTTAGGGCCGTCGCCGGATAACATGTATTACAACTACTACGCCACGCAGTTTATGTATCAGTACGGCGGCGAATTGTGGAAGCAGTGGAATGAGACGATGCGCGATCAACTGGTCAGCCAACAGTCCAAGACCGGCCATGCGGCAGGAAGCTGGCGTCCCATCTGCCCGCGGGGGACAGGGCCGGGCGGCCGGCTCTATATGACAGCCATGTGCGTTTTGACGCTGGAAGTCTATTACCGCCACCTGCCGATTTATGCCCGCAGCAAACCGGAACCGTCCGACGAGGCCGGCGATGTTGCGAAAGATAAGCCGGCCCCCGGTTGAAAACGCGCTTACGACAAAACTCGCGGCTCGCGGTGCGGGGTGTAGCCCACTTCGCTGACCTTCAGACCGAACTTTTCACCGATCTTCACGGCCTCGCCGAGTGCGTAGATTCGATTGTTCACCATCAGCTCTAACAGGTCTTCGCACGGCTTGTCGAAGGAAACGATGGTGCCGGGGCACAGCCGCAGCAATTCTTCGATCTCAATCCGCCGCTCGGCCAATTTGACAATGACCGGGACGGGAATGTTTCGCAGACGAGCCAACCGATCGACAGGGGCCGGTGGGGTTTGGGCGGGTGTGGGGGGCGGCGTGGCAGGATCGTCCTGCGAACTTCCGCCGGCGGCCTGAGCGGTTTGAGCCGGTGCGGGTACCGGCCAAAGCGCCCACAACTGACCCTTCCCGCCGTCGATGGCGAACGGCAAAATTGTCGCCGACACGTCCGGCGCGGGCCGTGGAATCGCGGCAAGCAGATTCGGATGCGCTGTCGTCGAATACTCGTCACACTCCAAATCCCCCGGCAGGAGGTTCATCGACCATTCCATGGCCAACGTCTCCAGCCGCGCACTTTGGCTGTCTCCGGGGTCCGTGTACCAGTCCGGCAGCGGAAGACTTGCGGGGATTGCACAGACCAATGCGTCCCCGCCGACGCGGCACGTCACCAACAGTCCCGGTCCCTCGAGTTCCTCGGGAGCCTCATCGACGGACCAATTGACCGCTTCGCTGACTGTCAGTTCATGTTGCGTGTCGAAGCATTGATTGAGCGATTCCGCAATGGCGGCGGCGTTGTCGCTGCAATTGCTGACGATGCTTTCCACGTTGATCGACGAGAAGTCGGCCATGTTCCCCCTTCATCTCGAAACGGCGCCCTCCGCGCAAGAATTCCCGCTCGGACTCTGCCCGTTGCTATAAGAGAGTTATCGGCGCCGCGAGATTCGGAGCTTTTGGCAAAGCCCCCGCAGGCGTTACAGTTTCACACGCAGTGAGTGCCCCATGATCAATGCGCGATCGACTTAGGCGCCCGCTTCCAACGATAGCGAAAAACGTGGGCGTTTTGTCCCAAATCGTCGGGAAGGAAAAACATGCGATCTCCAAACACGGCCAGCCCTTCGCGCGTGACGGCATGTGGCGTCCCCGCAGGTCGCGGTAATCGGGTGGCGGCGAGCTGTATCCGCTGCGGAAGATCGAGGAGCGCTACTGTCGCCGGAGACTCGTCCGGGGCACAATTCGACGCCTTATCAATGCCTCCGGCGAGAATTCGCCCGCCGTCGATCCCCTTCCAGTCCTGCACGGCCAACGCCCAATCGCGATCGCCGCGGATCAATTCTCCTTGAGAGATTTTCTTTTCCAGTGTGCCGTCACTCTGCCAACAGTAGATGACTTTAGTGTCCCAATTGGCGCCGTACAAACGTTTGCCAGCACGGTCATAGGCAATCGCGCCGATGTGGTCGTCGACCGCAAGCGCTATCTCGCTGGCGGATTCTGCGAGCGGTTTGTCCGGTTGGACGGGGAACCGCAACACGACCGTTCGGCTGTGTGGGCGACTCGCGGAGACCGGAATCCAGAATGCGTTGCCGTCGCTGTCAAACCCGCCCGGATGGTCTAAGCGCATATCGCCACCAGTCGATTCCGTTTTGGGAGTGATGTCTACGAATTCGACGGTCGCCGGATGTTGGCGTTCGAAACGCAAGAGCAGGGCCCGACGCAGCGTCGTCTCCAGCCGGCCGGTGACGTAGTAGTGTTGCTCGGTGACGAACAAACCCTGTGAATGAACGCGGGCCGGGGAACCGTCGATGTCAAAATTCGGCAGCGCCTCGGCAGCTTCGAATTCCAGTGCCAACGACTGCGCTCCTGCGATCGTGACATGCATCACGATATATGCTCCTGCGAGGAGAATCGCCCTGATGCCGCGCCGGTTCGTCATGATGCCTCCCGTCAGCCGAAGAATTCGCAACGATCGCGACCATCCACCGCCAGATCATAACAAAAACGGCCGCCCCCGCGTCGAGGACGGCCGTTTCAGTTTGTTCGGATCGTTGCCGCAGCTTATTTAGACGGCAGCTTGACGTTGCTTCCGGCGCCGCAGGCCGTAACCGGCCAAACCGACCATGCCGATGCCCAACAGGACGACGCTGGACGGTTCGGGAACGACGTTCACCGTGATATTGGTCCGAGCAACTTCGTTTCCGCCAGAAAACGCCGCCAAATAGATTTCGTATTGGCCCGTGATGGCGCCATTGAACGGAAACGACGGGCTGTCAAAGAATTCCATGTTCCAGGAATTCTGTGCGACGTTGTCCGTCGAGATAAGTGACGCATATTGGGTCGCATCGGCAGCCGTGGTACCGCCGCCGTTACCGGTGGCGTTCGTCCCGATCGCGTGGTCGGCGAACGCCGTGTTGATCGGATCGAACGTCTGGTATAGTGTGCCGGGACCGGGATCAAAGTCGATGCCCAACTCGTAAGTGAGATCGTCCAACGCGAATCCGGAACTGCCATCAAAGTTGCTGTTGATCGACCACTCGAAGTTCCACGTCGCGGTCGACGTTGAATTGGGTGCGAAGCCGAAGCCGATCGGCGGCAACCCGTCGTTGAAAGTATATGTGCCGTCGCCGTTGCTGTTGAAAATGTTTTGCGGTTGATTGGCAGAATCAAAACGCAATTTGGCCCGCAATCCCAACTCGACGCCACCGGCTCGATCGACCGTAAAAGCACCGTTGTCATTGCCCGAGCCAAAGATTACGTCCGGGGTCACATCGTCGTCGTAGACAATGGCTGCTTGTAGCGTCGTTGTCGCTAACACGGCAACAACTGCCAATACTCCTGCCGCAAACTTCTTCATGGGGGGGATCCTCTATCCTGGCGTTTGAGAACGTGTGATGAGCGCTTGACAAACTCAAAGTGGCCCGCATCCTGATCAGCGTGATGCGAAGAACTGAAGGAGCGCTCCGCTCGGCGGCCCGCCGGCTGGCATTCGGAAGTGAGACCCGAACAGACGCATTCTGAGGGGAGGCAACCTCGATTTCAACCGAAATCGGCATAATTTGCGCATTTTTCACAATCATCACAATCGGATCGTGATCTACAGCGCGCAGTAGACGGCCAAGCGTTGGGCGGGACCGATCAATTCAGCCCGTATTCCTTAATCTTGCGGTACAGCGTCCGCTCGCCGATTCCCAAAATCCGCGCGGCTTCCTCGCGCTTCCCCTCGGTGAGCGCGAGCGTCTTTTCGATGTAGTACCGTTCGATATCCGACAGCGACTTGCCAACCAGAGCATCGCTGCCGTCAATGCCGGACAGCGGTTCGTTCCCCGTTCGCGGCGGCGGTGCGATCTCATCGGGAAGATCGTCGACATCCAACAGGCCGTCCAGATCGACGACTACCATCCGCTCAACGACGTTACGCAATTGGCGAATATTGCCGGGCCAGTCATAGGCCATCAGCGCCTGCCGCGCCGATTTGGACATGTGCTCCACTTCCCGCCC
>CALFYU010000024.1 GCA_937952455.1 uncultured Planctomycetaceae bacterium | reverse complement strand
GGCCTGGGGATCAAGCTGATCGAACAATTGTTGGCGGCCAGGCTGTTGAAGAGCCTGGGGGACGTCTATCGGCTCCCCGATCGCCGCGAGGAACTTTTGGCGCTGGAACGGATGGGAGAAAAATCGGTCGACAATCTTTTGGCGGCGATCGAATCCTCAAAACAACAACCGCTGTGGCGGTTGCTGACCGGATTGAATATCCGGCACGTCGGCTCCAGTAACGCGCAAGTTTTGGCGCGGCGGTTCGGTACGCTGGATGAAATCATGCAACAGACCGAAGAGCAACTCTCCGAAGTCGACGAAATTGGCCCGGTGATTGCCGCCTCGGTGCACCGATTCTTCCACTCCGATTTTGGCCGCGGCATCGTCGAGGAACTCCGCGGATTCGGCTTGAATTTTGGCGAGCCTGTTGCGGCGCGGACAGAAGCGTCCGACTTGGTGCTGGACGGCAAAACGATCGTCGTCACCGGCACATTGGTGCACTTCACCCGCGACGAAATCAAGGAGCTGATTCGCAACCACGGCGGCAAAGCCTCCGGCAGCGTTTCTAAAAACACCGATTACGTGGTGGCCGGTGAAAAAGCGGGGAGCAAGCTCGACAAGGCGAACGACCTGGGCATACCGGTCATCACCGAAGAAGAATTCCGCGCAATGTTGAATTAACAATCGATCAGCCCCCGGCTCTGCCGGGGGGTCGAATGACCAATCCGCGTTACCCCCCGGCGGAGCCGGGGGCTGATGGGAGGGTGTGCTCGGTTTATTTTTTGGCGAGCGCGTCGAGTTCCTCCAATTTGAAACGGACGCTGACGATGTATGGTTGTTCCCCTTTTTCCCAATGGCCGTACGTCGTCGTGACAAACGTGCCGTCGGGGAGCAATTCGACGGCCGGATACGCACAATCCGCCCCGCGATGGTTGTCCATCAGCCGCACGCGGTATTGCCCTTCGGCCCCGGAAACGATGTCGTCATAGGTCCCCACCCAACCGACCCAGTCCCCTTTGGTGGGGCTTTCGTGCGTCGTGTCACGGAACGAAATGAACAACCGCCCATCCGGTGCGTAGCGCCCCGTATGACGATCACCGGTCAGGGCTGCGGGAAGCTGCCGCGGCTTGCTCCAGGTCTGTCCCTCGTCATCGGAGAAAATCACGAATGAGTTCAGCTTGCGGCTGTTCTCCCGCAATAACACGGCGATTTGCTTGCCGTCGGGAGAGCGGATCCAACCGGGCTCGCACAGGTGAGCCTGTGGGTGATGCGCGATGACCTCCGGCTGGCTCCAGGTCAAACCGCCGTCGCTGCTGACGGTTTTATACAGACGAAATTGCACCGGATTTTCCTGCTTCGAGTCCTTGCGCAGAAATCGACCGTCGTCGTGAAACAGCGCCATGTAGTCGCCGTTGGCCAGCCGGGCCACGCAGGACATGGTGACGATCCCACCGAAATCGCCGATCGGTTCCAACGGGCTCCAACTCGCTCCGTCGTCCTCCGAGACCGCCATGCGAATCGGGTAGAGTCCGGAAAACATAATCAGCCGTTTGACCCCCTGTTTGTCGATCACGCGATGGATGGTGGGAACTTCTTTCGACGTCGCCCAGTTTTCCGGCACCGGCAGTCGGTCGGACCAGGTCAGCCCGCCGTCGGTCGAACGCTTCATCACGATCGCCCCTTTGCCGTGCCCTTTGGGATAGACGCAAATCATCGTTTTGTCGTCTTCCAGCAAGACCGTCGTGGGATGCCCCAAGTATTGCCCCGGCTCGCGGTCCACAATCACCTGCCGATCAGTCTCACCGGAAATATCGACAGTGGGAATCGTATAATCCCGCCGCAATGGTTTTTCAGCATCGTCGGCGACGACCACAGCAGCGAGAAGGGAAATCAGCCCGACGGCGGGTAAGCAGCGGCGGATCATGCGGAAACCTCGTATAGTCCGGATGTCGAATGGAATCGGTCAATACGCCAGGATAACCGCTGTGCCGCCGAAGCAAAATGCGGCCGAGAAAAAACCACCCCCGGCGGACCCGGAGGCTGCAAGGGCCGTTTCTGAAAGCGAAATTTTGCCGGACGGTCAGGCGTTGGGCTTGGTCGACGCGACGGACTGTGCAAGTCGGTCGACACAGCGGACGATTCGCGCATAGGTCTTGTGAAACGTTTCGCGGCTCTTGCCATGCGGATCGGGAATATCGACATCCTGCTCGCTGTCGTCGAATGCTGATAAAAGAATGGTGCGGGGCACGGCGTCAGGCCAGTTCTTCTGGAGTGACTCCAGATGCGAGGAGTCCATGGCAACGATCAGATCATGTTGATCGAGCATCTCCGCAGTCACCGTCCTTGAGCGATGCTCCGACAAATCAATGCCCAGTTCACGTGCCACCTCTGAAGATAAGGGACTGGTGGGACGGTTCTCTTCCGGATAAAAGCCCGCCGACGTCACGGCGACCGGGTGGGGCGCGGTTTGCAGCAATTCGCGGAAGCGAATCGCTGCGACGGCGCTGCGATTGATGTTGCCGAAGCAAATGAACAAGACCGAATCGGCGGCCGCGATTCGTCGAACAATTTCCGGATCGTTTTGCCGCGTGCGGAGCACAAGGCGTTGCGCCTGTCGCGCATGGGATCGACGCCCGAGCTTGCTCCACAGAGTTCCGGTGATGTCTTTGACGAATCCTGACCAGCCATAGACGGCCGGCAGCGGGTCGGTGATCGATTCCACATCATAGCCCTCTCGCAGGGTGACGATGTGCCCCAATTCCCCACACACTCTGCTCCAGGGCACTTTGAGCAACTCCGGGTTTCCCGACGGCGTGCGGAGGTTGGCCCAGAACCACCAGATGTCGCGGAGCGTGTGCCGCATGTAATAAGGAGACTTGTAGGTAAACGTGGGCGTTTTCTTATCCAATACCAAAAAGTCGTAGAGCAATCGCGGAAAGTCGACGCCCGCCCCGACGGCCAGCGCCAGCGATCCCCAGAATCGGCCGTTGATCTCCATCAACACGGCCTCGTTCGTGCGGGGGTCGATCTTGAACTCGAACATCGCGGGTCCGGTCCATTCCATCTGTTCGCACATTTTGCGGACCGCTTGCAGCAAATCGTCGCGCAAAGGAACACTTTGTCGATAGGCGCCGGCGCCCCCCCGCGGCGGTTCGTGGACGCGTTGGTGCTGAAATGCGGCAAACACCTCTCCCCGGTCAGCCAGGATGCTCACTCCGGCTCCCTGGCCGGGACAAAAGCTTTGGACCAGGACAGGCGAGCGCGTCAGCATTTCGGGAAGCTTTTGATGCAGCTCATCGGCCGACCCAACGATCTTGACCTCATTGCGACGCGTCGACGTCAGACTTGTACTGAACTGTGGTTTGAGAACGAGGGGAAATTCGGTGTCGCCTGACAGACGTTCCATTTCATGCGGCGCGGTGAGCAAGTGGGTATCGGGAACCGGGACGCCCAACTCGCGGGCCAATTCGATGGTCTTGTCTTTGTGGAAGGCGACCTCGTATCCCGTTTCGTTGGGAATTGCCAGACGCGTAAACTCCCGAAAACGATCACGCTCCGCAAATAGAGGCAACAACGTTTTGTCGGCAACGGGAATCACCAGATCGAACTTTTGGCCCATGACCGCCTGCAGCAGATTCTCAATGAACTGCGGCCCCTCCGAGACCGGATTACCGAGATCGTATGTTTGCCGCACATAGCGCGAGTGCCGCGTGATCGGCTTGGTTTCGGTGAGCACCAAATGGACATCCAGCCCCGCGCGGCCGAGCGACCGCACGATGGCCAACGACGCCAAATCATTGTCGCCGAGCACGAGGACGCGGCCGCTGGGTTGATGTGTCAATGTGCCGACTCTTGATTGCAGGAAATGATGATGTCGCTTATGTAGGCGCGAGGAAGAGAACGCCCGACGGCTGAAGCGGCGGAGGAACTAAGACGTTCCCTTAAGCAGCGTGTACAATCCGCTCGCCATGGCTTGGAACTCAGCAAGCCCGATATCGGAGGAGATGTTGATTCTGTTCATCTTGAGCGACGGTGTTTCGCGCTGATTGAAGCCGCGGAGCAAGGTCAAACCCAACTTGTAGCCGGCCGATTCCGCCGCGTCGACGACCTGGGGCGAAACATCTTCCGGGCCGCCGTTGGGGTAGGCGAGTATCGGGCATTCGCGGCCGGTTTCTTGTTCGATGGTCCGTTTGCTTTCTTGCAGTTCCCGGCAAAGTTCCTGTTCATCCAGCTTCGTCAGAATGGGATGCTCAACGGTATGTGACCCGATCGCAAAGCCGCGTTCCGCCAAGGATCGAACCTCATCCCAAGACATAAAGGCGTTCAACTCCTCATCGACCGTGCTGCCATCCAAGGGAGACATGGCGCGCAACGAGTTGAGGTATTCTTCGCGGGCGCTGTTGGGTATCGATTTGCATCGTTTCCGCACCGTTTCGCAAACATCGCAGCGCTGCACACGCGACGCCGGCATGATCAATTCATCCCCGTTGGTCGGCAGCGGCAGTTTTTCGTGAGGCCATTGCAGAATCAGTTGATCCAACTCCAAGGGCCACAAGATGCGGCGTGTTCCGATATAGCCGGTGGTGACGTGAAAGACGGCCGGAATTCCAAGCTCTTCCAGCACCGGTGCCGCAACGGTCGCGTTGTTTTGAAATCCGTCGTCAAAGGTGACCAATACCGGATTCGGAGGAAGCTCGACTCGCCCGCCGACCCAGTCCAGGACGTCCTGCGCCGCGACGGGATGAAACTGTTTCCGCAGCATTTTCAATTGATCGCGAAATCGAACGAGTGATATCGCGTTGCGGTGCAGAAAGCTTTCTACCGATTCCGACAAATCGGCCCGCACATACTCGCCAATCACGACGCCGTGATAGTTGAGGATCAACAATTCCGAGCGGTGCTTGCGGCGAAGGAATCGATTCACGCCGCCGAGGCGGCAAAGCTCGTAAAGCGACTTTTTGATGAGAGTCTTTGCCGACATGGTGAGAGACGGTTGTCCGTGGGGGTGTCGCGCAGCAAGGGCTGCGCATTGGCTCTGGGTGTACTAAGCGCGGAGGTCGAGGGTGCAAAATGGCGGGGCTTCGTATGGAAACGAAACCATAGTTTTCGGCGTCGTTCGGCCAAGCCTAACCCTGCGGCCCACATACATTATGTAGACATCTGTGACCATGTCGCCAGTGAACTTTGCGACTCAGCCCGAGATCGCGAGCGGAAGTCCCCGGACAGCCAAGCAGCGAGGAGTGAGAGAAAAACAGGCGACGGTTTCGAGGTCGGTGAAATTCACGGGTCAACTGAGGGGATTGGGGAAGTGAATTCTGGGGTGGGGAAAAAATCTCTCAACTTTCGACATGGTGAGGTCTCTCAGGTCTCACCATGTTTTTGCCGGATCAGCGGGGTGATCCGACGACTTCTACATTTGAGGAGCCCGCAAAAAGCGGCCTTCCATCGAAACCGTCGCCAATAGGGCAGAAATAACGTGACCGCGTTTAACCGCAGTGTTTAAGTCGCACTTCTTCGGCGTTGAGGGCCACGATGATGATGCCGAATTTGTTTGCCAGACGGATGACTTCTTCTTCGTCGAGCAAAATTGTCTTATCACTTTCAATGGCCAATACCTTGGCCCCATTTTCCTGCATGGTTTGAATTGTTTGTACGCCGATGGTGGGGACGTCGAACCGCATGTCCTGTTGCGGTTTGGCGACTTTGACGACCGTAAAGCCCCCCTTGGTGCACAGTTCCCCGGCGCGGCGAATGGCGGCATCGGTCCCTTCGATCGCTTCGACGGCGAGCACCGCCGTTTCGCGGACGGCGATGCTTTGGCCGATATCCAACCGGCCCATCTCCTTCGCGAGTTCCCAGCCGAAGTTGATGTCCTTCCATTGTGCGGGGGTCGGCCGCTTTCGCGTGAGGAAGCCATGTTTCACGACGATCTCCGGACAGTAGTCGAGTGCGGATTCGAAAATTATGTTGTCGCGGGCAAACTCCCGGATCACCGCCAGCAGCAGTGTGTCATCCTTCTTGTCGCGGGCCGCATAGGTCAGCCACATGTGGGCCGCCCGCCAGTCGGGAATCATCCGCAGCCAACGGAACGGGTGAAACAACACCACTTTTTCAATCTTGCCGGCCATCACGGCGCGATCGACACCCACGCGCTTAAAGCGCCGGATCGCTTTGCCGACCTTGGTGAGCACGATCGAGGTATAAGTCGTACAGATGTCGGCCAATTCTTCCGACGCCATGCCGGCCACGCCCACGCCGTGTACGTTGAGTCCCTGCCGCCGCGCCGCCTGGGCAAAGATGATCGGAAATCGCCCCGCTCCGGCCAGCAAACCGATGCTGTTCGGTCGCCCCGCTTGAATGTTGAAGTCGTGACGTTCCATGTCGCCGATTGAATAATTCTGTTGGAAATTGACTCGTTGTTTCAAAGCCGCCAGTGGCACCCATTGTCAGTTGTTACCCCGCTTTGGCCAGCGGCGGGGCGTCGTCATCGCGTAATTGGGTCAATAGGCTTTCCACACTTTCGATTTGTGTTTCAATTTTTCGCAGCCGCCGGGCCATTTGCGGCAACTTTTGCACAGCCATAATCGACTTCATGCCGTCTCGTTCGGGCTGCACCGGCTGACCGACGTAGGCCTGTCCCCCTTTGAGGTCCTTATGGACACCTGCCTTGGATGCCAGCCGCGCGCCGTCGCCGATATGCACGTGGTCGGCGATCCCGACCTGGCCGGCGCACATTACGTAATCGCCGGTCGTCACCGACCCGGCCAAACCGACCTGCGAGGCAAACACGTTGTGCGCACCGAGGACGCAGTTGTGGCCGATCATGATTTGGTTGTCGAGCTTCGTACCGCGACCAATCTTGGTCGCTCCGATCATCGCCCGATCAACCGTCGTGCCGGCGCCGATCTCGACGTCGTCTTCGATAATCACCGTTCCCAGCTGCGGAATCTTCTCGAACGCGCCGTTTTTCAGTTGGTATCCGAAGCCGTCCGCTCCTAAGACCGCCGTCGCGTGGATGATGACGCGATCTCCCAATTTCACCTGATCGTAGAGCACGGCATTGGGATAGATCGTGCAGCCCGACCCGATACAGCAGTTCCCGCCGATCGAGACACCCGGGTGAATGTCGCAGTCGCCGCCGATGACCGTCTCGGGACCAATCGAAGCGCCGGGATACACGTTCGTTCCCGGGCCGATTGAGGCGGTGGGGTCGACGTACGCTTGCGGAGAGATGCCAATTTCCGGCCGCGGCGGGCGTGGGCGGACATGTTCCAGAACGCCGCAAAATGAACCGCGCCGGTAGTCAACCACAATAACCGGGAACGACAGCGTCGCGGCCGTGGCCGCCTCGGCGAGTGACTTGGAGATCAATGCCGCCCCGGCGGCACTTTGCGCCAGTCGCCGCAGGTTGGCTTCGTTGACGGCAAACGTAATGTCATCACCGCAGGCGTCGACGGTTGATTGTGCCCCGGTGATCACCCGTCCGGCATCACCCCGCACCTCGCCGCCCACTAATGCAGCCAATTCTGCGACCGTTGCGGACATCGATGGATTCCTTTCCATTGGCTTGCAAGCGACTTCAGTTCTGCCGCCGCCGTCCGTGTAATTCTACAATTCGTTTCAAAACTCTCTGTTGCGTCACGCAGCCGCTTTTGTGAAAGGTTCTCTCACACGCACAACCGGGTTGTGAAACTAGTTCTAGACCGACGAGATATTCCGTTGCGAGAAATTGACAAGCCGCGACCGCGTTGGCCGAAAGGACTAAAATTTCTCAGGTGTTGATGAGAGACGCTACTGACGAGGTGACAAGCGGATAGGCACCGCACCGCATCTCGTTCAACAGGGGTTTGTACGCGAAATCTCAAAAGGAACGCAAGACCTGTTTTGGGACCAGCGTCGGTTTCCGTGATTCCCCAGAGGAAACACTCAGCGGCGATTGCCCGTCGGGCGGGGATTTGCGATACTTGGCGTCTATCTCAAAAAGTTGCCGATGTCCCCGCCCAATCTGGCGGATCTTTCTGGAAATCAACCCGTCATGCCCGTACGTGGAATTCGCGGCGCCACCACCGTTGATGCGGACACGCCGGAGGAAATCCGCACCGCCACGCGTGAACTGCTGCTCGCTGTGCTCAAGGCCAACGACGTCGACCGCTTCGAGGAACTGGCTTCGGTATTTTTGACGACGACACCCGATCTGACCTCTGCGTTCCCGGTGGCTGCCGCCCGCGAACTGGGAATGGGCTTGGTACCGTTATTGTGCGCGACGGAAATCGCCGTCCCAGGCGCCATGCCCCGCTGCATCCGCGTCCTGTTGCACCTCAACACCGACCGTGCACAGTCCGCAATCTCACACGTCTACCTCCGCGACGCCCAAAAACTTCGGCCGGACATGAAAAGCGCCCAGTAGAATCGACTGTTGCGGGAGTGCGTGTCGCCACATTCCCTACGGCGTCGCCCCGCTCGGCATTTCGCCGATGATCGCCGTCTTGTAATTCCACTCGATTTTTTCGTCAGTTCCGCTCTCGGGCAACTCCTCAAACGGGATGCCTCGCTGCTGCATCACGTTGGTCAGGTCGGCCAGTGGATCCTGTTTCAGATCGTTCGGAAACGCCGCGTCGAGCCACTCGCGATTCTCGCGGACCAAGAGCAGGTTCTCCGGTGGGACTTTGAGCAGCAGTTTCGCCCGGTTGGTCACAGTCAACCAGGCAGCCTGTGTGAGGATTTCGTGTGCACGGACGTCGGTGAGCGTGGAGAAGGCCGTTTTGTCGTTCGTGAGCGCATCGACGTGCCGTTTGCCTGCTTTGACGACGCCGGCCAGGTCGATGCGCGGATCGGTCGCGTCGGCGGTCAATGCGGCACCGATCGCGAGCGCCAGCCCCACAAATTGCTCCGGCGTCAACTGCTCCCGCCGCAGCGCCCGCAGCAGGCGCTTGCTCTTGGGCATCTGCCGCGTGATCAGGTCCACCGACCAGCGGTCTTCGAAGGCGTCGTTCTCCTGCCGGACGAGGTCTTGAATGGGAAGCGTCCGTTCCTGCGTCCAGTGCGGCCGCGGCAAGAGCGCCGACGGAAACTCCGGCAGTTTCTTGTCCGGCAAGCTGTCGATGATCGATTGAAACGACTCGAACTCCTCCGGCGAAACCTTCTCGTCGAGCCGTTTGACGGTCTGCAAACTCTCTTCCCCGCCGCAGCCGATCATCAGACCGGCGAGGATGGCGATACAGGCGATGTCGTGGATTCGACGTGGCACGATACCTCTCTCTGTACTTTCACCTTATCGGGTGCCGCGGTTGGTTTGTCCAGCAGTGGCCGTGGGGGCCGGTGTTCTCTGCGACGGGCAATCCAACGTCGCATCGCACTAGCGGACAAGCCGCCGACGGCACCCCACGTTGAACTTATCGGAATTTTGCGATGCTCCAGGCCATGAACCGACGCAATTCACCCCGGTCGAATCGAGTCCCGAAGCACAGCGAATAGCCGAACGGCTCTATGACGGTTGCTCCGGTTGTGCCGATACTCGCGATCGGGCAATCTCGTCAGCCGCCACCGTCTCTGGAATGTGAAATCCATGAACGCGCATCAGCATGGCGATCGCAACGGCCAATTGCAGTACGAATATCGCCGCCCAGCGGCTTCTGTCGGGCGGAGACATCGGCTCGTTGTCCGCCGGAAGGGCTCCCGCCGCCAGCCACACCAGCGGCGGCATGAGCAGGATCCACAGGCGGGCCAGTTCCCCCATATTTTTTCCGCTGATCCACAACAGCCCGCCGACGATCAAACAGGTCCAGACCAGTCCCGCGCGGCGCGAACGCCGTTGCGGCGACACGATCCTCCAGCCTCCCCACAGCGCCGCGCACGCCAACGGAATGCCGGCGGCAATGCAAAACTCCAGGGGATTAACGGCCAGCCATTTCCAATAGGTCCGCGGATACTCCGCATAGAAACCGGCGTGGTTGCGGTAGTTCCAGATCCAAACCGCCAGCAGATTCACGCCTTTGAACCACCATAGCCCGACGGCCGGAACGAGAAACCCAACCGCCGCCCAACTCTTGGCGAACCAAAGTTTTGACGTCGCGTCCGGGACCCGTTCCTCCGGGTCACAGAACCAGCCGCGCCATAAAGTGATCACGCCCAGTCCCACCCAGACAGGGATCAGAGCCAAGCTGAGGCACAAGCCAATCAGCAATGTCGTCCCGGCGAGCACGCTCCGCCAGGTGGACCGCTCCTCCCAACCGGTTAGCCAGAAGTACCACAGCAAAACTCCCAGCAGCGGATAGAGCACGTCCGACTTCGGCAAAAACAGCGCCAGTGCCGGAACGGCGGGCCACAACGACACGGCCAGCCATGCGGTCTGCCGTGTGAAATCGCGGCGGATCAACAAGAACAATGGCACGACCGTGGCCGCGGCCGCCAATTGGGTCAGCAGCGCCGCCAACCAGATCGTCCCGCGGTGTTCGGCGCGCAGCGCTTGCGGCGTTCCAGCATGGTTCCGGGCAATCATGTCCAGCGCATCCGACATGGCCGCCGGTTCGGTGCTGCGCAGCAAGGCACATAATCCCGGCGAAGCGCGGCAAACGCGGATCAAGCCATGATAGGCCATGGCCAGTCCGGGTGGATGCGTCCCCACGTGCAACACATCCCCCTCGGCCATCAGTTTTTCGTAGTCGCGCAGAAACTGATCGAAGTCACGGTCGTGATCGCGGGCCAGTTGGAAGTATCCCGACGAGGCCGGATAAAACAGGACCCACGCGGACTTAGAATGCCGATATCCGGCCGGAGCGGCGTCTTGGGCCACCCACAACCAACCGAAGCCGGCCAGCACCAATCCGCATAGCCACAGGTTCGCTTCAAAGCTGCGGCAACCGGCCATCCGCCCATCGCCGGCCCAGACAAACGCGAAATAGATCAGCCCCCAGATTCCCGCGAAAAGAATTGTCAACAACCAATCATCCGGCGGGCCGACGCGGTCCCAGACCCACTCACCGGGGATCCCTAGGGGAATTCCGGTAAACCAAATCGCCGCCAAGACAATCAGCGACAATAGCGCAGGAACGAATATCAAACGCAGTGTGTTCATCGCCCCATTATCGACAACCGCACCAACAGATCAAACCAAACCAACACCCCCATCCACCAGCCGCCGTCTTCGCGGGGGGCGCACACCATTTCGCCATGCTGCCACAAAAAAGCCCCGCCGGCTCGCACCGGCGGGGTCTGTTGCCACTTTCATCGTTTTATGCAACCGTCAGTCGACGGAGCGAATCTGTACTTCGGAATTGAGCGTCTTGCGAATCCGCTCCTGGCAGTCCTGCAGGTGGGCGCGGGAATAGTCGTCCAGCTTCAGATTTTCCTTGCCGAGCACAGCCGTGATTTGGCGGTCCAAGTCGGCCAGGTGCAGCCGGGCCAGGGTCCGCGCGTCTTCCGGCATCTCCACGCCGGAAAGCCGGAACGGATTGGTCAGCGTCCACATCGTCATGCCAGGCATATTGACCACGTCGGCCAACTGCTTGACCGCCAGCCGCTGCAAATTGCGGCGGAAGCTGGAGATGTACGGGTTGCGGTTCGTAAACTCGCCCCCTTCCTCCTTGGGCTGCCACTCGCTGAAGCAGGCCTGAACCAGCGTCCGCAGGTGTTCGGCCAACGTGTACGCGTCGGCGCCTTCGGGCACCTTCAACTCGCTGTCGTGCAGGCGAGCCAAAGTGATCTGGTGTAACAGGCGGTACAAAATCCGCGATTGCATCATCGCCACGAATTCGTGAATCGGATAATCCAACCGGATGTAATCCGTCACCCCCCAGTGGCTCCAGCGGGTCGCCGCCAGATAGTTCAATACTTCCGGCGGAAAATTCTGCGTGCTAAAGGCCGACTCGGCCAAGAGTTGCATCGCTTCGCGTTGCCGCTCCGGCTCGACAATCACGTACGGAGCACGCGCGTCCTTGGCGCCTTTGTGATCACGGCTGACGTACACGCCGCCGGGGAACCGCGACGCATAATAGGCCGTCCGCCAATACTCGCTGAACAACATCCCGAACGCCTGCCGGGCACGTTGATAGCCGTCGCCGTCGTCGACCGTCGTCTTCACGACGTCGGGCCAGAGGCTGGAAGCAAGCGCCATTTGCCGGCGGGCGAACGCCAGCGGATCCTTGCCGAGGTCGAAACGGTTCGACAATGGATCGGAGTCGTAGCTGCGCGTGTCTTCATCGGTGGCATAGTTCAAGGCTGGTTCCGCCGAACGGTCGGCGATGGCCTTCAGTTCATCGTCCTTTTTATCCGAATAGCCATATTCAATCGCCCAATAGTCGTAGGGGCCGATTGTTTGCGGGAAGTAGAGGCCTTGCTTTTCGCCCTTGGGGACGATGTTGGCCGGATTGTAATCCATCACACTGGCGACGGTCCCCTCGGCGGCGCCCGTTTCAGGATCGTTGATCTCTTCCAGAGTTTTCCAGGCACTCGCCTTGAAGTTGTGCCGCAAGCCGAGCGTGTGCCCGACTTCGTGCATCACAACTTCCTTAAGAGCCTGACCGATGAATTCCTCGGGCAGTTCGCCCTGCTTGACCGCTTCGGTCCGCGACATCAGCACGGCGGCGGAGAAGCCCATTTGGTGCCGCAGGCCGTTGCAATAGGAACACGATTGCCCCGGCAGATGTTCGTGGCGCGTGTGCTCCAACGCGGGATCACGAGATTCCTGACGCTGGTTGAGGAACTGGCCGATCGGCAATTCGTCGTTGGTGATCGGATCGCCCCCCATGAGCATCGCCACGTCCTTGGGGGTGAACGTTTCGTATTCCGTGGTCCAGAACCGCAGAAAATCGGCGTCGAAGATGATATCGGCGTCGAGGATTTCGCCCGTCTTGGGATTCACGCGCGAGGGACCCATCGCGAAACCGGCCTCAGCTGTAATCCAGCGGAACGTGTTGTAGCGGATGTCTTCGGGATCGAAGTCCACCGGAGCATTTTCTTGCAGTTCCGTTTGAATTGCGCCGTAGTAGCCCAATTTGTCAAACGCTTTGTTCCATTCTTGGAACCCCTCTATGACGTAGGGCAGCCAGCGGTGCGGAACCGTCTTTTCGATATAAAATTTGATCGGCTTTTTGGGAACGCTGCGCGGGGCCTTGTCGTCCATCTTGGCCAGGTTCCAACGATTGATGTAGCGGACAAAGTGCTCGTCCTCATCGCTGGAAAAGTCCTTGACGACGGTCGTGAAGTAGCCGACCCGGTCATCGGCGGGCCGCGGCTTATAGTCCGACTTGCCCAATTCGCTGATGCTGTGGTGTACGTGAACGGTCACCCCACGCGGATCGACGACGGTATCTCCGGCAAAGCGGCCCTGGTAAACGGCGGCGACGCGCAATTCGACGTTTTTCTCAAACGCCTTCACTTTGTCCCAGGTCGACCGGTCTGAGGCGAACACGTAACCGATCGAGCGGCCGATGCCGGCATCGTCGCTCATGAAGATCTTGGTCATGTCGACCAGATGGCTGGAGCGGTCAGTGTCCAAAATCGGCAGCGCATAGAGCACGCTGTCGCTAAAGGCCAGTTTCAACGCATCGGCGGTGGGGCCGTCTTTGCTCGCCTTGTACCGCACGTTGCGGCGAATCACGTGGATCTTGTCGTCCACTTTCTTGAACGTCCACAACGCATCATCGCCGAAACCCCAACTCATTCCTCCCAGAACCGAACCAACGCCGATGCCTTGGGCGATGGAGGTCGAGATCAGATATTCCTTGCCCAGGTCGCTCGATTTGAGGTCGACCAGCAGCTTCTGATCCTTGTGGTACATCGTCCACATGCCATCGACCTTGGTCATGTCCTTGACCTGTTTGTCGAATTTGGACTCGGTTTTGGTTTCCGCGGCGTCCGCCGCGTACAGGGGGCTTGAAACAGCCAAAACGGCGGCCACAAGCGACCAGGCGCATGGTTTGAACATATTTTCACTCTCCACAAAGGGGCGTGTAACGCGGCGACCGGTGCCTCCGGGCGGGAACGTTACCCAATCCGAAAAATGAGGGGAATCGCACCAATCGAGAAAAGCCGCGCGTTTGCTCTATTCTACGTGACAACAATACTTTATGCCACTGACGCACAGAATGTTGGACCGAAGACAAGAATTCCGCAGCACAGCACTCGCGGCGTGCCTATCCGGGCGAATGTAAGCAATTGTACGCCACGCCCTTTTGCAAATCACGGCCGTTTTTTCACCGCCCGCCGAGGGGTGACACCCGATCCGCCGCAGCGGAAACGAACCCCGGCCAAGCGGATCTTGTCCTAAATTGCTGTCCGCCATAAGATTCGGGTCAAAGTCTCCACCGAATCCCCACAGTTGCTGTGCCGAATCAACCGTGGAGGGGACGCCGTCGATATTCGCTTACATGCGCCGGGAATTTGGCGTAAACTGGGTTGCTTCCACCAAGATAGGTAAATCTCACCGTTCCGTGGCAGTCAAAGCGGTCCGGACGGGGCATCAACAGGAACGCGAGACATGCGCATGCGGGACATCTACGGGACGGGGGAATTTCGGCTGTCGATCGAAATCTTCCCCCCCAAAACCGAAGCCGGTGACGCCGCGCTGTTTGAAAATCTGCAGCGGCTGGTGGAATACCGCCCCGCCTTCGTTTCCTGCACCTACGGCGCCGGCGGCAGCACCCGCGCACGGACCATCGATCTCTGTGACGAAATCCAAAAACGGTACCACGTTCCCGCCACCGCGCATTTGACTTGTGTGGGGGCAACACGCGATGAACTCCAAACGTGGATCCAGGACGCCCGCGGGCGAGGCGTGAACAACATTATGGCCCTGCGGGGCGACGCCCCGGCCGGGGCGAATGCCTTCCCCCAAGTCGACGGGGGCCTGCGGTACGCCAACCAGTTGGTCGAATTGATTCGCGGCGAGTTTCCCGACCAGGGAATCGGCGTCGCCGGGTATCCGGAAAAGCACCCCGAGTGCCCCGACGCCGACACCGATCTGTCCAACCTCCGCCGCAAAGTCGATGCGGGTGCAGATGCGGTCTTCACACAACTATTTTTCATCAACGACAACTTTTTCAACTTCCGCCGCCGCTACGAACAGGCCGGGATCAAGGTCCCGCTGATTCCCGGAATCATGCCGATCACCAATTTTGAACGGATCAAACGCATCAGCAGCATGTGCGGGGCGGTGTTTCCCGAGTCCTTGGCCGCTAAACTCGAAGCGGCACAGGATGACGAACAGGCGCAATTTGACATCGGTGTGGAACACGCCGTTGGTCAGTGCCGCGAACTGATGGACAACGGCGTGCCGGGCATCCACTTTTACGCCCTGAACAAATCCCAGGCCTGCGAAGCGATCTTAAACGCGTTGGATTATCAGGCCGCGATGTAATTGAACAGCCGGCAACGGGGACGGCGGGGCTCCTGCCGAGCCGTTTTCGTTGGGTTAATCACTCGTACTATGCAGATAGGTGCGTCGCGACGCACCCTACAAATATTCGTCGTTCCGGAGCGCATTGAACGGTCACACTCTTATGGCATCCATGACTGTCGTAT